>CAMFLX010000088.1 GCA_945957555.1 uncultured Cytophagales bacterium | reverse complement strand
CGCATGCTTTTGAGAGGCTTCAAGAAAGGATAGACATCCATTATACCCCAACAATACATGTAGATCTTTATGTGTCGTTAAAACGAATGCATTTGGTAGACTGCCCAAACCATGGTAGAATGGTCGAATATTATGTAGGGCAAGACAAGGTTGGATATTTGCCTTATGAAATCAAAGGTAATAAAATGATCATCTTAACCTTTTTGTTGCCAACCATGGATGGAACTCCCGAAGGGGAGCGGTTTAAAAGGAAATTAGGGCTTATGCATAAAGACGTAGAATATTTGAATCTGGATCGTTTGAGTACTTTTGCTTGTTCCGACCTTAAGGACGATGAAGAACTCAGACATTTGTTTACCCATCTTGGGTTTGAGAGTTTGTTGTCTGTTAAACCTGATGGGCAGCTAGAGCCCGTAAAAATCGCAGCCCTTCTTAAATCGTATTTGCGGGAATTGGACCTATATCCAAAATGGGAGCCCACTTATGCGCAAGAAGTAAGTGCGGGTGGCAAAACTCTTATGACTGGGAGTTGAGTTTGAAATAGTGCGATGGATGCTATCTAACCTGAACTCGGGATAAGGATTGTTGAATTATAGGAAAGAAAGGGACAGGCATTCAAGAAAATGCGAGGGTTTTGTGTGTTGTAGCCAACAAATCCTTGTGTTTGAGGGCGAGGCACGAGACCGAGTTTCAAGGATTTGGGCGCGTGCGTGGTAAGGAAGCCCCGCAATTTTCTTGTAGCCTTGATTTTTTGCTACTTTTGTATCAGACAAAAGTAGGCCACCGTGGCAACTGCCATAATGATTGTAAAAGCAATATGCTCCTAATTAGTTACTTAAGAATTCACATTTTCAAATAAGGCTATGTTTCTTATCCCGAGCTAGGTTGTCTAAGTTTATGAACCCTCATGTTTGAGGGTTTTTTCATTTCAAAAGCCTAAGTATTCGATGGTGTTAAACCCAGATTGTCTAATTCACCATCTATAAATTTACGCTCTTTATCTATACAAATGAGCAGAACATCTCATTGGTTTGTGCTTGGCATACTGATATTGTTATTTGCTATCCTGATTTAGATGACGAAGAATGAAGTTGAAATCATATATTGCATCCATCCCTTTAATTTTATGCTTCTTTAATGGTTTGTATGCGCAAGCGCCAGAAAAGGTAGAGCCTTGGACATTGCGTAAATGTATTGATTATGCCATTGCGAATAGCATCACCGTAAAGACGACCAAACTTAATAGCAATGCCGCTCAGGTAAATTATGAGCAATCTAAGCTCGAACGCTTGCCTAACTTAACAGCGGGTCTGAGCCAAACCATGACCAATGGTACTTCAATTGACCCCATTACAAGTAAATATGAGGCACAGCAAATTCATGCAGGCAATGGAAGCATCAGTTCCCAATGGACTCTGTATGGTGGCAATCAAGTAGGCAATCAGATCAAGCAGAGGCGACAGCTCGTAGCACAAAACAGTCTTTACGAAGCAGAGGCACAAAATAATATTAGTTTGAGTGTTACTGAGGCTTATATGATGGCACTGTACAATCATTCGGGGATTACGATAGCGAAGAATAATCTAACCCTTTCGATGCAACAGATGGACCAGATCCAAGCCAAGTTAAATGCAGGCTCTCTCACCGCAAAAGACTTGGCAGATGCACAATCTCAAAAAGCCTCCAGTCAATATAACTTGATCGTGGCGCAGAATACATTTGCACAACAAGTACTCACCTTAAAACAACTTTTGGAGCTAGAACCCGGTGTTGCTTTTGCGATAGACACAAACACCGCACTACCTACTACTTTTCAAGAACTTCCATCCAAGGAAGATGTTTATCATGCGGCTTTAGCAAATATGCCAGAGATTAAAGCAGCCCAGATGCAAATAGACATTAACAATACAGCTTTAGCGCTTTCTAGAGTTGGTTATAGACCTACTTTGTCTATGAGTGGAAGGTTGTATACGGGTTATACCAATACTAGAAATATGGAGTTTAGTCAGCAGCTCAACAGTAACTTTAACCAACAACTAGGTTTGAATTTGAGTATCCCGATCTTTGATAGGGGAGCTACTTGGTCTAAGGTGGGCAATGCCAAAATCAATATCAAAAAAGCCGAAATTACTTATACCACTGCGCAAAAGGAATTGTACAGGAAAATCGAAACGGCTTGGCTCAATGCGAGCTCTAAACAAAGCGAAGCACAAGCCGCTCAAGTACAAAATGAAGCGGCTCAACTTGCCTATTCATTAACAAAGCAGCAATTTGATTTGGGCTTGGTGAGCCCAACAGATCTCCAAATCACTCAGAATACCTTATTAAGCGCTCAGCAGCACTACGTACAAGCTAAATTTCAGTATGCCTTGTATATCTCATTGGTTCAATTTTATCAAGGAAGTTTATTAAATAAATAAAGGATGAAAAGCAAAGGCACAAAGATCATAGTGTTTTCCTTGGCGATTTTGGTAGTAATAGGTCTAGGCTATTATTTATTATCGGGAAAGAAGGCGAGCAAGATAAAAATAGATACGACAGTGGTACTCAAGGGGGATATCAGTAATGCGGTAACAGCCACTGGGACGATCAAACCTGTTACACAAATAGATGTAGGTACACAGGTATCTGGTGTGGTGCGCAAGATCTACGTGGATTTCAACAGCAAAGTGAAGGCTGGTCAACTCATTGCAGAGCTTGACAAGGTAAATCTAAAAGCCAGTGTAGAAGAAGCAAGGGCAAACCTCAATACAGCGATCAACGATAGAGATTATCTGCAAAGGCAGTTTGACAGACAGGAAGGTCTGTTTAAAAACAAAAATGTAAGCCAACTCGACTACGAGGAAGCTCAATACAAACTCGCAAATGCTAAAAATGCAGTTTTACAACGAGAAACTGATTTGAGCAGGGCATTGACCAATTTGAGTTTCGCCAATATTTATTCTCCCATAGAAGGCGTTGTACTTTCTAGAGGTGTAAATGTCGGACAGACCGTAGCAGCAAGTTTTAGTACGCCGACACTGTTTACCATAGCACAAGATCTGCGAAAGATGCAGGTGGAGGCTAATGTAGATGAAGCTGATATTGGGTCTGTAAAAGAAGGGCAGCGTGTTACGTTTACCGTAGATGCCTACCCCAACGATGCTTTCGAAGGCAAGGTAACTCAAGTGAGGCTAAATGCGACTACAACTTCCAATGTGGTTACCTATACAGTAGTCGTAAAGGCAGATAACCCAGATGAAAAGTTGTTGCCTGGTCTTACTGCCACCATCTCTATCTACACTTTTGAGATCAAAGATGTACTAATGGCCTCAAGTAGCGCGATCAATTTTAAGCCAGATAGGGATGTGCTTGCCAAATATTTTGCGGAAAAAGGCATAGAACGTCGCAAGCCAGAAGGAAAAGAGGGCGATAAAAAAGACTGGAAAGGGAGAGATAAAGATAGAAGACCTAGTAAAGACGATGATAGTTTCAGACGTGTTTGGGTGAAAACAGGAGATTCACTTAGACCAGTCGCTATTACTATAGGAAGTACGGATGGCATCAACACTGAGGTCCTTAAAGGCCTACAGGCTGGGGATACTTTGGTGAGCAATTTGAGAGAAGAGGTAGAACTGCCAAAAACAAAAACAGGAGGGCAGGGCAATAGCGGGAGTCCTTTTATGCCTACACCACCAAGACAGAGAAGGAGATAACCATGGCAGAGGAGATCATACAAATCAAGGACCTAAAGCGGGAGTTTCGCATGGGAGAAGAAACGGTGAGGGCGCTCAAAGGCATCAGCTTCACCGTAAACAAAGGTGAGTTTGTGTCTATCATGGGTTCTAGTGGCTCGGGTAAATCTACACTGTTGAACATCTTAGGCTGTCTTGACCAGCCCAGTTCTGGCTCCTACCTCATCGACGATCGGGCCGTGAAAAATCTCAGTAGAAATGCTTTAGCCGAGATTAGGAATGAAAAGATTGGCTTTATTTTCCAGTCTTACAACCTCTTGCCAAGGACCACGGCCCTCGAAAATGTAGAGCTCCCATTATTATACAACAAGAAGGTTTCAACAAAGGAGCGTCGAGAGCGTGCATTGGATGCCCTAAACAAGGTAGGCCTAGCAAGCCGCCTATACCATACCCCAAGCCAGCTCTCGGGTGGGCAGCAACAGCGGGTGGCTATTGCAAGATCACTGGTAAATGAGCCCGTTTTGATTTTGGCAGATGAGGCCACGGGTAACTTGGACACACGTACCTCTTACGAGATCATGTCGCTGTTTCAAGAATTGAACGCAGGTGGTAAAACCATAGTGTTTGTAACACATGAGTCCGACATCGCTTTGTTTACGCAGAGGACCATTGTGCTCAAAGACGGTCATATAGTAAAAGACCTTCAGGTGCAAAACAGAGCAAATGCCAAAGAACTTTTGAGTCAATTACCCAAAGAAGAAACGATATGAGTACTTTAAATTTGATCAAAATAGCTTGGAGGGCCTTGCTCATCAACAAAATGCGGGCCTTCTTAACCATGTTGGGGATCATCATTGGCGTAGCTTCGGTCATTTCTATGTTGGCGATAGGTGAGGGTTCCAAAGAAGGCATCAAACAACAGATTTCAAAAATGGGCGCTAACATGATCACCATCAGGCCTGGTGCAGCCACTCAAGGAGGCGTTCGGCTTGACAACAGTGCTTCTCAGAGTCTAACACTCAAAGACCTAGCAGCACTCAAGAAAGAAACTTCCTTACTCACCCATATTTCACCGCAGGTGAACAAAGGCGGTCAGGCGATCAGTGGTGCCTATAACTGGCCAACCTCACTGTATGGAGTAAGTCCAGAATATCTTCCCATACGTGTGCTCACCTTGGCAAGTGGCAGTATGTTTACACCTTCTGATGTGAGGACGGCAGCCAAGGTCTTAGTAATTGGTCAAACCGTAGTTGATAACCTTTTTCCCAACGGTGAAGATCCTGTAGGCAAAACAATACGCTTCAACAATATCCCATTTAAAGTTATTGGTGTTCTGAACAAAAAAGGTGAAAGTACTTTTGGTCAAGATCAAGACAATATTATGTTAGCTCCGTATACCTCCGTACAGAAGAGACTTTTGGCAAATACGTATTTGCAATCCATAGTGTCTTCGGCAAAAAGTGAGGATGAGGCCGCAGCAGCGGTGGAGGAGATTAATACAATTTTGAGAAAAACGCATAAGCTGGACGGCATGGAAAACGACTTTAATGTGTTTTCGCAACAAGAGCTGATCAGTACTTTTAGTGCCACTAGCGAAATGCTCACCGTTTTGTTGGTTGCAATTGCAAGTATTTCATTGATAGTGGGTGGGATCGGCATCATGAACATCATGTATGTTTCGGTAAAAGAACGCACCCGCGAAATTGGTTTACGCATGGCTGTAGGTGGTAAGGGCATCTACATCCTGCTCCAATTTTTGGTAGAAGCTGTATTTATCAGTGTTACTGGAGGACTCATTGGGGTGGCTTTAGGACTTGGAACCACTGCGGTGATTTCAACCACCTTGGGTTGGCCTATTAAGATCACTTTGTTTTCTATAGTGGTTTCTTTTGCGGTGTGTACCATTACTGGCATATTTTTTGGGTGGTATCCAGCCAAAAAAGCATCAGAACTAGATCCCATTACAGCATTAAGATTTGAATAATAAAATATCCGTGGAAAAGGACAAAAGGATTTTATTGAGTAAACACTTACTGGTATGGTTGGTGCTATTCTGTTTGCCATATCTCATGGCTTCTGGAGAATCATTTAACGTACAAAGATTACTCAAACACTCTACTATACCATTATTGTATTATGCACTCATCTTTTATATCAATTATTTAGTATTGATAGATAAGTTTCTGTTCTCGCCTCGTAAGATTCCCTTTTATATAGCGAATATTTTGTTGATTTCTGGGATGATACTTCTAAGTTATGAAATAAAGGAATTATATTTTCCGCATGTTCATCCTCGAAATATCAATCCTCATCCTCCATTAAGATTCTTTTTCTATATCGATACAATTTCGATGGTTATTCCTTTGCTTTTTGCGATAGGACTTAAAACTTATGAACGGTGGATCGCCTCTGAGGCGGCTCGCCAGCAGGCCAATAATGAAAAATTGATTTCGGAATTACAACATTTGAAATATCAGCTTCAGCCACATTTCTTTTTTAATTCACTCAATAATATCTATGCACTGATAGATCTGTATCCCGACAAGGCGAAGGAAACGGTACATAGCTTGGCGAAACTTATGCGTTATTTACTCTATGATACAGGCTCAGAAACCGTTAGCCTTGCCAAAGAGATTGATTTTATGAGGAAATATATTGAGCTCATGCAGTTGAGGACATCAGAATACGCCAAAGTATCCGTTGATTTCCCAATGGTAGATCCTCAGATACAAGTGGCTCCTTTATTGTTTATTGCTTTGGTGGAAAATGCTTTTAAGCATGGTATATCGGCCACCGAAGTTTCCGATCTTGATTTTAAGATGACAGTGGATACCCATAAAATATCATTTACCAGTAGGAACCTTAATCTTCCCAAGGACAATGCAGATAGGAGCGGTTCGGGTATAGGTTTGGAAAATCTCAAAAAACGTTTGAATTTGTTGTATCCTAAAGCTTATGAGTTTAAGGTTGCACAGGAAGGACTTTACTACATAGCAGAATTGTCAATTGAATACACCAAAATAAAGTCAAAATAAATGGGTGCGGAGTCTAAAATAAGTTGTTTGATCGTAGACGATGAGCCCATGGCACTGAACCTCTTGGAGGGTTATGTGTCTAAGACGCCATTTTTGGAGCTCAAAGGGAAATGTAGGAGTGCCTTCGAGGCTTTGGCAAAAATGCATGAAGAGAAGATCGACCTCTTGTTTTTGGATATACAAATGCCCCAATTGAGTGGAATAGAGTTTTCAAGGACAATTTCTAAAGATACCAGAGTTGTTTTTACTACGGCTTTTGATCAGTATGCTTTGGAGGGTTTTAAAGTGGAAGCTTTAGATTATTTGCTCAAACCCTTCAATTTTGAAGAGTTTTACAATGCAGCTTTAAAGGCCAAAGAGTGGTTTACTCTGGTAAACCAAAGCAAACATGAGGGAACTAAAGAGGAGCCTTCTTATGTATTTGTAAGAGCAGAGTACAAACAGCTAAAAATCATACTGAACGAGATCTTGTACATAGAGGGTCTTAAAGATTATGTAAAAATATGGTTGGCCAATGAAAGCAAGCCGATTCTTACACATACCAGTTTGAAGAAGCTAGAAGAAGAACTTCCTGCAAGTAAATTTATGAGGGTACACAGGTCTTTTATCATAGCATTAGACAAAATTGACGCCGTAGAACGAAGCCAGGCCCTCATTGGTAATCAATATATCCCCATTGCAGATCAGTTCAAGCAAGGGTTTCAAGAATTTCTAGGAAAGAATTCCCTAGAGTAGAGCGTGCAACATCAGTTTTATTTATATTTATGCTTATTCCACCAAAGCCTCAGAACTTTGGTGGTTTATTTTTTACAAGGCATTATTTTTTCTTTGAAAATTTTATATTTGTATTGATAAACTCTTTTTTATGATAGGATTTAACATTTTAGTTATTTTTTTAGCGGCATTGGTGCCTCTTGTGGTTGGTTTTATATGGTATAATCCCAAAGTATTGGGAAATGCTTGGATGGAAGCCTCAGGTATGACGCCCGAAAAAGGTAAGACAGGGAATATGCCATTGATCTTTGGCCTTACCTATCTTTTTAGCGTATTCTTAGCATTTGCTATGAGTACTATGGTGGTTCACCAGTTTCATTTAAGATCCATATTAATGAACGAGCCTGGCCTAGCAGACCCTAACTCTGAAGTAGGCATGATGGTCAATGCTTTTATGGAGAAATATGGCAATAACTTCCGAACTTTTAAACATGGCGCATTGCATGGATTTCTGGGTGGTGTGATGATCGCTTTGCCCATGATAGGTGTTAATGCACTCTTTGAACAAAGAGGTTTTAAATACATCGCGATTAATGTGGGTTACTGGGTAGTAAGTATGACATTAATGGGGGGCGTTATTTGCGCCTTTGTATAGATAATTATGTTTCTTTACATAGAAAAGGCTACTGATGAAGTAGCCTTTTCTATGCTAATATTTGTAATCAACTCTCTTTTTTGTAATAGAGCTTGTAGTAGTTGAGTCCTTGTACTTCATCTACTCCTCTTTCCACATAGTCCTTGTTGCCGTGGATATAGATATGAAAGTTCTTGTCTAGCTTGATCACGCTTTTGAGGAATTTCTTGTTGGACTTCACGGCTTGTTCCGATATATCAAACTCGTCATGAATTTTTACTTCGTTGTTTTCTTGGTAATCTTCTTTGTATGAATGAAATAGATCTATGATTTCCGGTTGTTTGATCACCTCCCTTTCAAACTCCTTCACGTCAAAAACTTCCTTGTCTTGAAAGTACTTTTGTGACTTGTTCAAATAGTCCACCTCATCGGCTCTGGATGTTTCATATACCTCTCCCAGTTTGTCTTCAAAGAAGTTTTTGCAAAACTGGATATAGTTTTGGGTATGTACATAGTCGTTCTCTATAAGCTTGAGGTTCAAGAATTCATTTTTCCAGTACATAGCCTCCTCGCCTCTGCTCACGGTGTCTACAATACATACTTTGTAGCCGTTTTCATGGTCGACATTGAATATGATACAGCCTTTATCGAGCTTGTTGATATTAATACCTTCTTCATAGCCCAAGTCATAGTTGTCAGCACCAGGCATTACCTTTAAAAAAGTCTCTTTGGTCTCTGACTTGAAAAGGCCTACAGCCTCTACCGTTTCGTGACCGATCTTGCAGCCACTCATCATGGCTACATAAAACTCGCCCGCCTTAATTTTGGGATGTACCGAGCACTCATACAGCACATTGGTGAGTTTTTTAGTCTGATGATGAAAGGACTCTGGGGTATTAAAAATGTCTGTAACGATTGTATAGACCTCGTTAAGTGAAAGGTCCGTCTCATGTATGAATTGGTGGAAATGTGGAGTCTTAAAAGGAGATAGGAAATATTTGGCAATGAGTTGTTTGAGCGTATCGTCTGCTATGTGTACAGGATTGCTGGAAGTAAAAAGCCCTTCTTCAGCAAAGCGGTTGCCCACATAGTGTACACTCATCTCTTCAAAGTAAGCGTCTGATAAATCGATCTGCATCTGCGACATATTCCTAAATATTTCCTCAAAATTAGGAATTAAACTGTTTATGAAAAAATAAAAAATAGAAAGCGATGGGCTTTTGGTAATACCTATAATTCGTAGGATTATGATAGATTACGTTTTGGGCTTAACTGTTGTTAAATAATGGGGAAGCAAAGCTACTTCGATCATACCTTGGTATTTGGCTGGTGTAGTGATGTCATTTTTGAATAAGGATATATTTAGTAACTTTATTCCCAAAGAATGGTTAGTTTCTTATAGGACAAAACCGAGATTCGTAAAACAATTTTTCTATGCCATCAAACTACTCCAATATCCAAGGCCTAAACCAAGAGCAAGTACTTCACGCAAGAGAAAAACACGGCAGCAATCAACTCTACTATAAAAAGGAGAACGGGTGGCTTGATGTGGTCAAGAGCCTTGCCAAAGAACCCATGGTGTTACTATTGTTGGTGGCATCAGTTATTTATTTCATTAGTGGCAATGTAGATGACAGTGTTTTTTTGGCATCAGCCATAGTGCTTGTCTCGGCGATTTCCTTGTATCAAGATTCTAGAAGTCGCGATGCCCTTGAGAAACTCAAGAACTTTAGTCAGCCCAGTACCAAGGTGATCCGCGAGGGAACTGTCCAAAGCATCAAAAGCGAGGAATTGGTGATAGGGGACACAATGGTGGTGGAAGAAGGTACTTCTATTGTAGCTGATGGGGTCATTGTTCAGTCCAATGATTTTTCTGTAAACGAATCCATTCTTACGGGAGAGTCCCTAGCTGTAGATAAGGATCCTAATACTGAGGATCGTTCGGTATTTAGAGGCACTACAGTGGCGAGTGGTTCGGCCATTGTTACCGTTACTGCGGTTGGTAATGCCACCAAACTCGGTAAAATAGGCAAGAGCCTAGAGGAAATTCAGGAAGAAGAAACCCCCTTAGAGTTACAGATCAGTGCCTTTGTAAAGAAAATGGTCATGGTAGGCGCTGTGGTTTTCATAATAGTTTGGGTCATCAACTATTTTCAATCATTCAGCATTTTGGATAGCCTTTTAAAGGCACTTACTCTGGCTATGAGTATTTTGCCAGAAGAGATACCAGTGGCCTTTACAACTTTTATGGCCTTGGGAGCATGGCGATTGATGAAAATGGGTATAGTGGTAAAACAGATGAAAACCGTAGAGACTTTGGGTAGTGCTACGGTGATCTGTACTGATAAAACGGGTACCATTACCGAAAACAAAATGAGTCTAGCCAAACTCTTTGTACTTTCCTCACAAAAGATTTCGAACGTCTCCACAGAAGCCTTGAATGCGGAGGCGTTTGCACTCATTAGGCTTGCTATGTGGGCAAGTGAGCCCAACCCATTCGATCCGATGGAGCTGGCATTGCACCAAGCCTATACAGAACAGTTGCATGGAGATGATGAACGGGAGCGTTACCATTTGGTACATGAGTACCCTCTTGGCGGTAAACCACCCATGATGACCCATGTCTTTCAAGATACTTTGGGCAATCGTATCATAGCGGCTAAAGGTGCTCCAGAGGCATTGATGCAGGTATCTTCGCTTACTGAGGCAGAAAAATATGCGATTGAAGCAGCCATTACTGCTCTTGCCAAAGAAGGGTATCGAGTGTTAGGCGTTGGTGAATCCATGTATATTGGGGACCAATATCCTGAAGTGCAGCAATCTTTATCTTTTACTTTTAAAGGTATTGTGGCGTTTTACGATCCTCCAAAGAAGAATATATCGAAAGTATTGGAGGGTTTTTACGCTGCGGGTATGAAAGTGAAAATTATCACTGGTGATAATGCCGCCACTACTACAGCTATTGCCAACCAAATCGGTTTGAGGGCTTGTGAAAAAAGTATGACAGGTGACGAGTTGATGCAGTTATCTGAATCGGATTTACAACAAAGGGTAGCGGATACTAATGTGTTTACGCGCATGTTTCCAGAGGCCAAGCTTAGGATAATTAATGCCCTAAAGACCAATCATGAAATAGTGGCTATGACAGGTGATGGCGTAAACGATGGTCCAGCCCTCAAGGCAGCCCATATTGGGATTGCGATGGGCAAGAAAGGAACCGAGATTGCCAAACAGGCGGCTTCATTAATACTTCTAGAAGACGATTTGTCCAAAATGTTGGATGCTGTAGCCATGGGAAGAAAGATCTATGCCAATCTTAAGAAAGCCATTCGCTATATTATATCTATCCATATCCCTATTATTCTCACGGTTTTTATTCCACTGGCTTTAGGATGGATTTATCCCAACATCTTTTCACCAATCCATGTTATATTTTTGGAGCTCGTCATGGGGCCAACCTGCTCAATTATTTATGAAAACGAGCCCATGGAGCGCAATACCATGATCCAAAAACCTAGACCCTTTAGCAGCGTGTTTTTTGATACCAAAGAACTCATGACTAGCATAGTACAGGGTCTTATGATCACACTAGGCACTTTAAGTGCATATCAGTATGCCGTGTCTATGGGTCTTAGTGAAGCATTGACACGTACCATGACTTTTGTGGTATTGATCTCTGCCAACGTCGTTCTTACCTTAGTGAACCGTTCATTTGAGGAATCTATTTTCCGCACACTCCAATATAAGAATAATATGGTTTATATCATGATTGGTGTTACGATGGTTATTACAGCCATCATGATTTATGTAAAGCCAGTAGCAAACTTTTTTGCGTTCGATTCTCTTAGCCCTATCCAATTGGGCTTAAGTATCAGTGTCGGCTTTCTGTCAGTGATATGGTATGAAGCAGTAAAGTGGAGTAAAAGATTTTTATGAAAGGCTTATCAATCATGTGGTTGACTGTTGCGTTTTATTTGAATGTGGAGAAATTTGTATAACTTCAATTTTAGTTTGTGTTTCAAAGCCCAATAGGCCTTGACTTTACAAATGAACGAATAGGCAAACAACACGATAACTATATGTCATTAACCGTCGACGATTCAACATTTGCGTCCCAACCAGGCGCAATTCAGATTTCAGTATATAAATATCTCGATTACCACAAGTGTAGAGGTATTAAAAGAATGTTTTATGGAATACTACTTACTGTTCCTAAATCGATTCTGTTCAAACTGTTCAAGTGGAACGAAACTGTGTACGACTGGATCGTAACCTGTGAGCTATTTACTCTAGGCTGTGTCAATCCTGCAGTTATTATCAACAAGGAAAAGGGCCTAGTGGCAAGTTATACCGATCTTACAAGTATTGGAGATCAAGCAACACCTGTGGTGAAAATTTCAGTACAGCCCTTGCACCTGATCAAAAATATGAAAACCAAAAGCGGTCAGAGAATCTCTACAGTGGCCTTGTATTTCAGAGACATGGAACACGAAAACGCAACTGCCTGGAAAGATTTTCATCCCCTTGTGCCTAATTGTTTTACCGATGACATCGATGCCTGCCTTAGTTGTCTGGAAAAAATAAGGCCTCAAGCTTGGACAGACCTAGAGTTTGCATTGACTCAGATTGTCGATAAGGAAAAGGAGGGGCTTTATCATGTGGAGATGAGTAATTAAGACACTAAACCATTTGATGCTTTAATTTTGACTATTCTAAGTTCGCCGCCCGAAAAACATGCAGATATTCTAGATGTATTTGTTTGGTTTTTTGACCAGCTCTGAAAAATAATTTAGAAATTGCAGCATGGTATTGCAAAACTTCAAGACATATCTCCAGAGTAGGGCAGGAGTCACAGAAGAAGAGTTACATCGCATCTTTGAGATTCCCCAATCCAAGATCTTTGAAAAGGGGGAAGCTTTGTTGAATAAGGGAGATGTGTGTCACCACGCTTTTTTTGTAGAAAAAGGACTGCTACGTTCATACACCATTGACGAGATGGGCAAGGAGCACATCATTCAGTTTGCTTCAGAAAACTGGTTCATGAGCGACCGTAGTAGTGCCTATTTCAACGAACCCTCCGACTTTTACATTGAAGCTATAGAAGATACCACGGTCGTACTGATTGATAAAGAGTTTATTGAATTGGCAGCAACCATTAGTGCGTCGTTTAGGCAGTATAATGAAAGGGCCTTGCAAAACCATATTCGTCACCTACAGAAGAGGATCAATCTGCTCTTGGGTGCCACAGCAGAAAAACGATACCTTGATTTTATAAATCTTTATCCTGATTTGACCTTGCGCGTTCCACAATGGATGATCGCCTCTTATTTGGGAATCACTCCAGAGAGTTTAAGTCGGGTAAGGAAAGAGCTTGCCAAGAGAAATTTTAAGCCTCATTGAATTTCTTACCATACATCAATGCATGCCCATGGTAGGTGCTTTACTTTTGTAGTGTACATAAATTAAAGGTTATGAAAACTAAAAAAGTAGAGAAAATATTCGCACCCCAAAGTCCGCACTTTGTAGGAGACGGTTTCAGGGTGCACAATTTCATTCCAAGCGCTTACGGTTTATCCATGCAAAGGATGAATCCCTTCATCATGATGGACTATAACTCAAAGTTTTACTTTCCACCATCTCCAGAACCCAAAGGTGTCGGTGTGCATCCGCACAGGGGTTTTGAAACAGTAACCATTGCCTATAAGGGTAAAGTGGCCCACCACGACAGTGCAGGCAATAGTGGTGTGATCGGTGAAGGTGATGTACAGTGGATGACCGCTGCCTCAGGGATCTTGCATAAAGAATATCATGAGGAGGAATTCAGTAAAGCAGGAGGCGATTTTCAAATGGTCCAATTGTGGGTAAACTTACCTGCCAAAGACAAAATGTCTTCTCCCAAGTACCAAGGCATTGCCAACGACAAGATCAATAAAGTGGCATTGCCCAACAACAGTGGTTTGATAGAAGTGATTGCGGGTCAATATAAAGATGTGAAAGGGGCGGCTGTTACTTTCAGCCCCGTACATTTGCAAAACGCGAAATTAAACGAAGGGGCTCAGGTGGAATTCTCTTTCCCGGCGGAGTATAATACAGCTGTGCTAGTGATTGAGGGAGGTGTTAAAGTAAACGATGCTGAAATCGCAGCAACCAATCATTTTGTGTTGTTTCAAAATGAAGGAGAAGAATTTGTAATCGAAGCATTGGAGAACTCAATAGTCCTGGTCTTGAGTGGTGCACCCATTAACGAACCCATAGCTGCACACGGTCCTTTTGTGATGAATACAAGAGCGGAATTGGTGCAAGCCATGGAAGACTTTAATATGGGTAAATTTGGATATCTCGAAGACTAATTTCAGGCTGTTTGTGGATTGCCCATATCTTTCAAAAAAGTATAGTGAGAGCTCAGGGCCATTCTAAAACCTTTAAATTCCCTGTATGGGACTCCAAATTCTATAGTAGTTTCTTTTACTATTTTAGAAAGTTGTGGGTAGTGGATACTACAAATGTTGGGGAAGAGATGGTGTTCTATCTGTTGGTTTAACCCTCCGGTTAAAAATGCAGCAACGGGGTTGTTGGTGCAGAAATTACTGGTGGTGGCCAACTGATGGATCAGCCATTGATTTTCAATAGAGTTATTGGTGTTGGGTTTGGGGAAATTAACATCTTCCACAGCATGTGCCAACATGAACACCACTGAAAGGTAAAAGCCAGATACCAGATACATACATATGATACCAATCAAGATTTGCCACCAAGCATCTTTCATAAGCACAAATGGCAATACCCAAAACAGTGTATAGGTAATGATCTTGTAAAAGAACAAATAGAAGTATTCACTCCTTTCATGAACCCTGTCAGAGTAGTTACCTACTTCGTTTTTAAAGAATTTCACATAGTCTTTTACAAAAACCCAAGAAAGCGTGGCAAAGGTATAAAGTACAAATGCGTAAATGTGCTGAAATCTATGGATGGGTTTGTGTTCTGCACTGGGACATACTCTGATGATACTTGCTGGTGAGATATCCTCGTCATAACCAGGGATATTGGTGTACGTGTGGTGGGCTACATTGTGCATTCTTTTCCACATATATACACTGGCTCCATTGAAATTAAATGTATGCGATAATATGTCGTTTACCCATTTTCTTCTAGAGTAAGCACCGTGAATCGCATCATGGCCCACATTGATTGTGACCAAGGCCACCGATACGCCAAGTATCAGCCAAAGACAAAGGTTAATCGCCGATGGGAACTGTGCGAACATTAATAATGCGTAGGAACCCATCCATAAGCCAACAGTAGCTATGGTTTTGAATTTCATTTCTAGGTTGGAGTGGATCGAAGTATTTTTTTCTTTGAAGTATTCTCTAACTCTCTGTTTTAATACATTAGAAAAATCTTGGCTTTCAATAGGTAAGAACTTTAATGGGGGGGGCATAAGAAAATTTTTAATTGAATGAATCTCTAAAAGTAACTCTTTAAAAGACGGAAACCTATTTGTGGGCTCTGGACTTTTGTGGAATGTATGTTTGTGCCAGAAAATAGGCACTTTCTGTTTTACGATAAATATTGGAATTAGTTCTAATTAGGAATTTATACTTATAAATAAACATGTTTTGTATCTATTTCATAATGTAATTTATACCTAGCTCTACCCCATTTTGCCATTTGGGTGCCAGTTTAAATGCGGCAGAATTATAGTTAAAAAACATTTGGAATTGGTCACTATCGTTTTTAAGGTCGAAGGCTGTAAAAAATGCCAAACCAGACTGATAGCGTATGGATGTCCCTACAGAAAAAAGGTCCTTATATACCAATGACGTGGCTACATAAGCCTCATCGTTTACATAGGGTAAAAGCCTGTAGAGGCCATAAGATTTAGACACCCAATTTGGCCCAAAATCAATACTATAAGACAGATAGCCATGAAAGTATCGCTCTAATACCAATGGACTGGTAAATACATACTTTGCAGAATTAAATATATGATGAGCACTTAAGTCAAGTCGCAAAGTTCTCCATGCAAGTCCTAAACCCACAGCGCCATCGGGCAGTAGTGCCGAAGACTGGGTAATAGTGGGTGCAGCATAGTATAGTCCCGTGGTGCCGAGATTGATCCCCGAAAAGATCTCAAAGTCTTGGCCCAGTTTCTGTCTGTATGTATATCCAATGTATGCTCTAGGACTGGAAATATAGGATCCCTCTTGTTCATTAAAAAAGGAAAGTCTTAGGCTGTGGCTTTGACTGGCCTCACTTTTGAAAACCCTTGCAATAGAAAAAGAATAAGCTGATATTTTTTTAAGTTCTCCTAATAATGATTTGTAATTTCCAGAGCATTCGAGTTTGCCTTCGGCTGGCATATAGGCTGGTGATATTTGGTATTTATTGAAAAAATAGCTGTTAAAAAAAGTTGGATAATAAACATTGTCTCTAGCATTCAAGGATATGCTACAGCCCATACAAAGTGCTATTCCAATATTTTTTAACATTAATCGCTTATATGCTTTTGTTCAATTATTGTTCAGTTAAATGTTAATAATTTCTGTTTATCCATCTAAAACCCTTTAACAAATATAGAGTTTTATTTTTTTATAAAAAGATTCGTTATGTATATTGAAACAATTTGTATTATTGACAGTGAGCGTAATAAAGGAAGAGCAAATACCGGGCTTGATCCGCCAGGGAAATGACAAAGAAGTGCTGAACCACTTGTATAAGAAGGTTTTGCCTTTGGTCAAAAGATACATCCTCAACAACAATGGAAACAACGAAGACGCTCATGATATTTTCCATGACGTATTGATGCTCTTCTACGAACAAGTGGTGAGGGGAGAGTTTGACGAGAAATATAAGGCTTTTGGATATATCTACAGAATATGTATGTTTCGGTGGATCAACAAATGTAAGAAAGACAAAAACATTCAGTTGTCAGAAGAACTTCCCGAAATCGCAGAAGAGCAAATTGTTGACCGTAGTTATGACCCCATTTCGGGAGAAGAGCGCAATATGATCAAAGAATTGTTTTCTAATATTGGCGATAAATGTGTGGAGTTGCTCACTTATTCCATTTACAGCAATATGCTCATGGAGGATATTATGGTACGGATGGGTATGAATTCTGTGGATGCGACCAGAATGCAGCAAATGAGATGTAAAAAGAAATTGATGAAAGAAATTGAAAAAAATCCCAAATTGATCAACAAGTTAAGGGGCTTATGAAAACAGAAGACGAATTATATAACGAAATAGAACAATTCCTTAACAAGAACTTAGAGGATCCTGCACTCAAGTCTTTTGAGGAAAAAGTTGCAACAGATCCTGAGCTCAACTACCAAGTGAAACTCCAAGGTATGGCCAATGACCTTGTGATTAAAAACAGATTAGCACAGGTTGCAGAGCTGTCTAAGAGCATTCAGAAACAAGAGCTTGCCAAACAACAATATATCAAATATGGAAGAATGGGTGCCATAGTGGTGGCGGTTGGTATTTCTGGTTATTTTCTGATGAATCAACTCTCACCAAAGTCTAATTATTTAAAAGATGAATCAAAAGGTATAATACATGTAACACAACCCAACCAGGATACTACGTTAGGAAATACTGTTGTGATGCCCAAACAGCAACAAACACCAGTTATAACAGAGAAACACGAAAACAGTACGGAACCGAAGGCTTCTGATAAAAGTAATCCAATTGTTCAGGAATCCTCAAATGCGGTTGTTGAGCAGGTGTCGATTGTATCCAAAGAGACTCACCATAAAGATATGCCGATCATTAACGATAAGGCTGAGTCTAGTATGGCTATACCAAAAGTGGAACATAAAGAGGAACAGGCGCCTTGCAAAGGAGTGGTACTTCAGGCGACGATTCACGGTTTTGAAACCTGTGAAGGTGCATCAGAAGGTTCAGTGAGCGTGTCTAAAATACAGGGAGGTAATGAACCCTATCACTATAAGTTGATGTCTAAATCTGGACAAGAAGAAAGTGCTCTGACCAATTTGTCTGAAGGTAAATATACTCTTACCGTTATCGATGGTAAAAACTGTTCTCAAGTGTTTGACAATATTGTGATTGCTGCTAAGAAATGTAATATTGATTTGCAGTTTAATCCGCAATTGGGAGAAACATGGGAAATTCCAAGTGTGGACAAACCAGGGGAACTTACCATATATGATAACCGTGGTCACTTGGTATTCAAGAAGCACATTAGTGCTTCAGAAAGTGCCACTTGGGATGGTAAATCGCTCGAGGGGCACATACAATCGGGGGTTTTTGTATATTTGTTAAAATATACCGACGGTTCTCAAAAGCAGGGAAATATTACGGTACTGCAATAATGAAGATTTTAAAAAAAATAGCAGCATATATCGCTCTTGTGACAAGTATAGGTCTGTCAGCTCAGACCTATACCCTGTCTGATACCTTATTTCGGAACTTTTTGAAGACTACATATCCTACCACTATTAATCCTGCAGGTGATTTGGTGATTCTTGAAGCAAACAAGATCAAGGGCAATTTCACGGCAAACGGAAAGAATCTTTCTAATGTGGATGGTATTCAGTTTTTTACTGGGATATCGAGGTTGAGTCTGCAAGACAATCGATTGAGATTTCTTCCTGATCTTTCTCCGTTGACTTTTTTGATTAGTATCAGTGTTACAAATAATGATTTATTGTTTGTACCCAGCTTTTCAAAATTGAAAAGACTTAAGTTTATTGATTTGCAGAAAAATGCACTGGTGGCC
>CAMFLX010000087.1 GCA_945957555.1 uncultured Cytophagales bacterium | reverse complement strand
GTCCAGTGGTGGCTGGTATATTTGAGGACATGGCCAACATCGTCAGCGACATCAAAAGATGCAAAAAGTACAATGAGGTTATTGGCAAAGACCTGCGTATCATAGCACTGCCTGAGGCAGGCGGCGGAGGTGACCAACCCAGACCTGTAATCGCTGTAGAGCTGCAGACGGGCAGACCCAACATCCTCTGGAAGAAGGGCAAGTTCGACGGCATCAAGATCCATGTGGACCGCGGCTCGGGCAAGTTTGAATTCCTGGCCATAGACACCCATCCAAACTACCTCGACATGCACCCGCTACCAGAGCTGGGCAAGGCCGAGATCTGGAAGTATATGGCCATCTACATGAAGAAGGATGAGCCCATCGGCGACTGGAGCGAAGTCGTGCAGATCACCGTAACGGGTAGGCCTACTTAAGCGGCCATTTATAAGGTATGGGGAGCACAACTCCGTGCAAGAATCATGATTGTGTAAATTGCTGAGGCCATCGTTTTTAACGTTGGCCTCAGTTTTTCATATACTATAAAAAAAAATCGCTTGGGCAATGCCCAAGCGATTTAAGACTCATGTATATGATTGATAATTATTAACTAACCCTTAAATCCTCATATAAAAATTTGATATTGTACATTGATACAGCTCTTCCTGTTGTTGAACTTGAGTGTGGGGGCATTGGCAGGGTCCAACAAATAAGTGGGCCTGTTTTGCACCTCAGCAGAGATCTTGGCTTTGTGCCCGTTGATAAACCAGTTAAAGCCAAGGGTATGTACAGCACCTGTAGTCCCCACCCTGTCAAACTTATTGATCATGTCACTCGCATATACCGATACCCTAGAGGTATTGTCGTCGCCAAACCAGTTTTTGGGCAGCACGTAGGCCAATTGCATATAGACTACCTGCCCTGTGCCCATCATAGGGTAAGCGTTGCCCTGTGCGCCTGCGATCACGTTGGTACCTTTGATGCCGTCGGCGGGATTCATGATACCGTTAAACCTCAAATAGTTCTTGCCGTAGTTGGTGTTGAAGTAACCCACGTAGGCATTGATCGCCGTTTGTTTTTCTTTGTTCAGAGGCATGTCTAAGAAACTCTCCACGCAAAACAATTTCAGGTCGTTGTACATGGTGTTGCCGTTGTCGTTTTGATACACGGTGGCCTTTGATTGGTAAATAGCGCCTGCAGCCACATTGAATACCTTTTTGGTTCCCAAATAAGTGCCCGTCATGTAGGGAGTAGTGTGCCCTTCATGCTCAAAAAACTGATACATCAAATAGCCCTGTAGTTGTTTGTGATGCCCACTATCTGCAAAAACGGCCACATTCTTAGTTATAGCAGGTGCCGCTTGTGTACCTGTTAGACTCGAAGTACTCACAGGAAAGGGATCCGATAGCGAGAAGCGATAGTCGAACTTACCCACTTGTCCTCTGGCGTACAGACTCAGCTTTCTAGAGAACAGATCTATCTGGTCTACGGTAGCTTGTGCAAATACGGGGACGTCCAAAGTGGCAATGGTACCTACGCTGGGCTGGGAGAAACGAGAAAGCCCATTGGCAATGGTAAGCCCGCCGCCTAGTTTCAATTGATTTTTGCTGCTTACCCTGTATTCGCAAACCGCATCGTGAAAGAAAGCAGCAATCTTTCTGTTACCAGCTATTTGTGAGAGATAGTTAAAGTTGTTTTGGCCAAACTGGAAATACAAAAACGCACGGTCGGTGATCTGACCATACATCTGGATTCTTGTACGTCTCAAGCCTATGTCAAAAGTCTCGGAAGCGCTCTTATTCTTTACGGTTGTACCATCGTTGCTTTGGGTATATCGTGCCCAGGTCTGGTTCATAAAAGTTACTTGAAACCATCTGGAACCATCTTCTGAAAGATTAAACTTTAAGGCTTTGTCTGGTGCAGGGACTTTCTTGGGGGCTGCATGAGTAGCGGAATCAGAAGGAGCTACTACTTGCGAAAGTGCTATAATGGGCGTCGTTAAGAGAAACTTTAATGAGATATTCATCTTATATCTTTAAATTTCAACAAATGAAGTAATGAAATCTGAACTAAATCTGTATTAAGGTTTTATGCTGTAATATAAATACTTTTTAGGAAAGTCTCATGGTTAATTATTGACTGATCTATTTCCTGTTTTTACATAAATCCAGTTATATTGTCAGCATGAATACATCGAATATTGATATAGTGCTAGATTCCCTTATTCCCCATAATATGGACAGTCAATTGGAAAACACCATCTATGGATCACAAGGGAAGCTGCAATACAGTCATATCAAGCCTATTATAAAACTAAGGAGTATCTCCAACAAACAAATATTGACGATCAAACAGGGCGATAGGATCATTGCGGTGGTGGTATTTGTGGCTCGAAACAACCATGACGAAAAAACTTTCTATGTTCGCTATGTCTCATTTATCAATAAATACAGAACCAAACGGGTACATCCAACACTTGCAGATCAGGTCAGGATAAGGGAGCAGAGCCTGAAGGCAAAACTGATGGCGCTCCTGCACCAAAAGTTGCTGACGGAATCTAACCCTGAAAACAGGCCTACGGTGCTATATGCCTATATTGAAGAAGACAATCTACCCTCGGTACACCTGGCCCAGCTATTTGGCTATGAAAAAGTGCGTAAGATGCAGACCTTGGTATTCAATCGCTTTTTCCCTAGGGACCATCAATATGTAAAACCTATAGATGCGGATGAGAAAGCTGAGGTTATAGGATTGCTTAAGCAAACTTACCGTGCCTATAACTTTGTAGAGCTCACTCAACTGTTTGATACAGGGCAATATTTCGTATACAAAAAGGATGGTGAGATCTTGGTAGGCATTAAGGCAAGTATTTCCGAATGGAAGATCGTACATCTTCCCGGTCTCGACGGTTTTTTGATACAAAAGATACTGAGTAGGCTGCCGATCTTTTCAAGAATTTTTAAGAAAGACCGAATAAAGTTTTTGGCCTTTGAAGCGGTATGGGTAGGGGATGGCCACGAAAAAGAATTATTCGAACTCATGGAAGCTGTATGTGCTCAGTTAAAAGTGTATATGGGTATGATGTGGTTTGATACAGAATGTAAAATAGGGAATAGGATTATAGATTTCGGTAAATTAGGACTCATTCATAGCATTAATAAAAGTGGTCAAGCGCACGTACTCTGTAAGTTCAACGCAGTACTTGAGAACGAAAAACAAAAGTACAGCGCAAACCCTGCTTATATTTCCGCATTTGATGTGACGTGATGAATACGTCCGTTATATCTTCAGATTTTCGCAATGCTATTAAATTAAGGAATTAAGGATGCTTCAATGCATTCCACAATGAACCTTAATAAAAAGCGGACCCCTAAGTATGCCTCGTTTTGTCACTTTTTTCCTTGATGAAAAAAGTAACCAAAAAAATCAAGGCTGTCAAGAAAATTGGCGGTGGACTCTGCCATCCGCATGGCTGTGAATCCTCGAAACTCGCCCAACGCTACGCGTTTGGGCTCAAAGACCGAGGATTCCCTAGCCACCCCAGCACAGTCCCCACGCCATTTTCTTGAAGGCCAGTCCCCATAGAAAGCGTATTGGAAATCTTCTCATCAAACTGCCAGAGCCCTTGTGTGCGTGGCTGTCCACGCGGGGTGCGAACTGCAAAATCGGTGGCTTTGGCAGCGGAGGGCTTGTGCGAAGACCGATTTTGCGGTTGGCCCGTGTGGTGTCCTTTTTTTGTTTCTTTTTTTTGACATAAAAAAAAGAAAGTGAAGTAGGCATCGCAGGCCAACAGTTTAATTTGAATGAAAGGTGTTAAAAGTGATATAACGAAGCCTGATTTTCTCCTTAATTCCTTATCTTATCGATATTGGGAGCCAGCATTATTGATTTGTAGTGCATCTCACCAATCCTGGTTCAGTTATAATAGCTTTGAACCCTCAGTTAAGTCCAAAGTGGATACTTTTCTATCTTCACCTCTTCTCCAAAGAAGATTTTGGTAGACTCTTCGAAAGACTTAGTATAATCAGACACATAAAACTTACGGCCACCACCACTGCCCTCATTTAGAATATCTTTGCGCTCTAAATAATGCTTCAGTTCAGCTGCCACCACCGTTGATGAATCGATGGTTTTTACCTTGCCGTTATAGTATTTATCAATCTGTTTTTTGATCAAAGGATAATGCGTACAGCCTAAAATAAGAGCCTCGATACCATTCAACTCCTCGTTTTTCAAATATCCCTCAATAATCTGCTCTGATACTCCCTCATTAAAAAAACCTTCCTCTATCATTGGCGCTAGTAAGGGCGTAGCTAGAGATTTTAATTCTATGCCAACTCGCTGTTGACCGATCTTACTTTTATAGATACCCGAGCGTACCGTTGCTTTCGTGCCAATAAGGCCAATGACACTGTCAGGGAAATGTTCCTTTACATATTTCACCGCAGGGTCTACCACATTAATGATATGTGCCCTACTGCCCACGTATTCTTTAAGCAACTCATAGGCAGCAGCAGAGGCAGAGTTACAGGCGATCACAATTACCTTGCATTTGTGCTCCATGAGTAGGTTGCAGATTTTCAAGGAATAAGATTGTATCATGGCCTGCGATTTATCGCCATAAGGTAGGTGTGCCGTATCGCCAAAATAAATAATATTTTCATGAGGCAATAATTGCGTAACAGCCTTAGCTACAGTAAGTCCACCTATCCCAGAGTCGAAAATACCTATCGGAGCGTTTTTATCCATTTTTTAGAAACCTGAATTACTGCAAATTTTATCTATTTTCTTATTTTATTTGGAAAAAATAACCAAAATTTGCAAAAAATTATTCGATGAGCGACCACAAAAACCACTCTGTAGATAAGGTAACAGCCGCCGGCCTACTCGTAACGCTAGGCATCATTTATGGAGATATTGGTACTTCTCCTTTATATGTTTTAAAAGCTATAGTTGGTGAAGGTAATAAAATTGACAAAGATACTGTTCTTGGTGGAATATCTGCGATCTTCTGGACACTTACATTTCAGACCACATTAAAGTATGTATGGCTTACCTTGAGAGCTGATAATAATGGTGAAGGAGGTATTTTCTCGCTATTTGCCCTAGTCAGAAGAAAAATAAAAAACCTTACCATATTCGCGATGCTGGGAGGTGCCGCGCTCTTGGCTGATGGGATCATTACCCCACCCATTTCAGTAACCTCGGCCGTAGAAGGGCTCACCATTGTATTCCCCGAACTGGGTAACAAAGACGAACATATAGGCAAAGTACAGATCCATGTAGACAAAAAGGATCTTGAAAAGGACGAAGATGGGAAAGTAAAGATTCAATTTGATGCCAAACATTTAGAAAAGGATCATATTGCGACGGCTGAAGAGCATCATGAGAAGAAGCCGAACTATATCATCATTTCCATAGTCATTGCGATCATTACCCTACTCTTCATGTTCCAACGCTTTGGCACTTCTATAGTAGGCAAAGCCTTTGGCCCTATCATGTTTGTATGGTTTGCCATGTTGGCCATTTTGGGTGTATATCAAATCTCACAAAATTTCGCAGTTCTTGAGGCGATCAACCCACGCTATGCTTTTAACTTGATCATTAATAAACCCGAAGGTTTTTGGCTGCTAGGCGCTATATTCCTTTGTACCACGGGTGGTGAGGCATTGTATTCGGATCTGGGGCATTGTGGCAGAAAAAACATTAGAATCACTTGGGTATATGTAAAAGCCGCGCTGATCCTCAACTATATGGGTCAAGGCGCATGGTTGATCAGCCATGACGGCGAAATATTGTCTTCTATTCCCTTCTACAGTGTGATGCCCAAAGATTTCGTTCCATTTGGTATCGTCATTGCAACTTCGGCAGCGGTTATTGCGAGTCAGGCTTTAATTACAGGATCATTTACACTTATTTCAGAAGCGATGCGACTGAACATTTGGCCTAAAATGAAATTGGTTTATCCGACACTACAAAAAGGACAATTGTATGTACCGGCCATCAATACCCTACTATGGTTAGGCTGTGTCGCCATAGTGCTTCTTTTCAAAGAATCAGAGAAAATGGAAGCCGCCTATGGACTTTCTATTACGATCACAATGTTGATGACCACTATATTGATGGCCAATTACCTGACCACCAGACGTATTAAAATGGTCTATGTATATCTCTTCTTGGTTACTTATATTACCATTGAAGGGGCCTTTTTGATTGCAAACATGAGGAAATTCATGGATGGGGGTATCGTTACGATTATGATAGGCGGTGTACTCATGTTTATCATGTATGTATGGTATCGCTCTACTCAAATCAAAAACAAACTCACTGAATATGACAACATGAATAAGTATGTGAAAAATCTGAAGGAATTAAGTTCAGATCTATCCGTTTCAAAATACGCTACCAACTTGGTATTCATGACCAGTTCTCCATCAATGGACAAGATAGAAACTAAGATTATATATTCTATTTTTTATAGGCAACCCAAAAGGGCTGACATCTATTGGTTCGTACATGTCGATACTACCGATGAACCCTACACAATGGAGTATAAAGTAGATGTTTTGGCAGAAGACGACGTGGTATGGGTTACTTTCCGCTTAGGTTTTAGGATCGAACAAAAGATCAATCTCTATTTCCGAAAAGTGGTAGAGGAGCTTGTAGATAAAAAGGAGATAGACATCACTTCTCGTTATGCCTCATTGGCAAAACAGAAGATCAACGGAGATTTTAGATTTGTGGTATTGGAGAAATATTTGTCTAATGAAAACAAGTTGCCGCTTGGTGAACAAATCATTATGGCTACATATTTCTTCTTGAAAAACTATACCATCAACGAAAAGTCTTGGTTCGGGCTTGATACAAGTTCTGTAACTGTGGAAAAAATACCACTTGTCATACAGCCAATGCAAGAAGTAAATCTCAAAAGAGTTTACCAATAATCATACAATAAAAGGGGGCCGAAAGCCCCCTTTTATATTTCATGAAAATCTTCCAAGTAATATTAATGAACCTTTACCAACGCCGATATAGGGAAATGATCTGAATGTTTTACCTTATTATGAGTGGTAAACGTTAAAGTCTTGATGCCTTCACTCACAAAAATATTATCAATCCTTAGATAGGGAATCTTGCCGTTAAAAGAGAAACCAAAACCATTACCTTTCTTCTCAAAGGTGTTATCTAAGTTGCTCGAAAGCTTTCGATAGGTATAGCTATAAGGCAAATCATTAAGGTCTCCACACAATATTACCTTATGCCCACAATTGTCAATATGTTTTAATAAAGAGTCCACTTGGCGTCCCCTTTTCCCAAACCCTCTTTTCAGTGTGCCTCCTATAGATTTGACCCTTTCGTTGTTTTTCTCTGATATTTCTGCACCAGGCACATCAGCATCATTTATATTGTTGGAAATCAAGTGGCAATTGTACACCCTGATCGTATCAGCCTTAATCAATACATCTATAAATACGATTTGATTGTTGCTTTTTTTGTCGAAAGGTACCAAACCACTTTTTATGATCTTATATTTAGAAAAGATCGCCAAGCCAAACTGTCCATTGATTCGATTCGTTAATGTTTTGTGGAAATAATGATAGTATTTCCGTTTGGCTTTCAAGCTCGATATGGTGTTGAATAGCTTGCTGTCAGGTTCATAGTAAAACTCTTGAAAGCACATCAAGTCAAAATCCTTATCCACGATCCACTTGAACATTTCTTTCACTACACGCGGTTTGTCTTTTTTCGCAAGATGATTGTAGACGTTAAAAACCCTAGTGTTGTAACTCAAGATCTTTAGCGTATCCTTTTCTTCTGCAAGTGGGTAGCTGATTTGGAAACTAGCTTTAATGTGATACCAACTCAGTACCAGAACCATTAATGAATACCATGCGTTCTTGTGCCATTTGATAGCCCAGTATACGCAAAAGCTCAAATTCAAAACTATAAATAGAGGAATGCACCAGGTAATAAAGCCTAAATATTCAAAATAAAATGGATTTATAAAGCAAGCGGCCAATGAGGTGATACTCAATATTAACACTGTAATATTAGCTATATAGATTCTATTCTCTTTCAGAGGCACGATTTATGTAAACGATGTTCTTTCCAAAACACTTACAAAGGTAGAAAAATTACCAAAAACATAATCATGTAGACCTAGTAGAACAAGGCTAAAGTTGATTTCAATACGAATAAGATCTTATTTCTTATATTTTTCATATTTATTTTTGTATTATTCGGTGTTTGAATTATGTTTGTATATTCATCACAAACACATAAATCAGAATTTATATGGTAAAACAACTACTTCTTCATCTCAATTTTATTTTTGCAGTTTTAAGTTTATCAGCTCAGATCAATTCAAACAGCCCAGCAAAACCATTTAACTCAAACGCAAATTATCAGTATGGTATCATGCCAACGAACCTGCCTTCAGGAGGTACTTATGGCAAGTCGCAAGATGCGGCAGATGCCTATAATGCCTGGAAAACTAAATTTGTACAATCGTGCTCTAATGGTTCAAGGATTTTGTATGATGACAACTCCTCTACAGTTTCTGAGGGCATAGGTTATGGTATGTTATTGGCCGCTTATGCAGGCGACAAGCCTTTGTTTGACGCGCTTTGGAACTATTACAAAGCTTCTTCTAACTCAAAAGGTGTGATGAACTGGAAATACAGTGATTGTACTACCAAGACTGGAGACAACGGTGCTACCGATGCCGAACTTGATGCTGCAATGGCACTGATAGTGGCAGAAACGCAATGGCCAAATGCTTCATCGCCTTATGATTATAAAGCTGAAGCTACAACACTAATTGGTAAAATCAGACAATACGAAATACACCCCTCTACCTATCAGGTACTTAATGGAGATGCATGGGGTACAAGTAATACTTGTAGAAACCCAAGCTATATGGCGCCAGCTTATTTCAGGGAATTTGGCAAAATAGAAACCTCGCAAACAAGTTTCTGGAGTAGTGCCACAAATACAGCCAATTCGTTTCTGCTTACAAATAGGAACTCAACTACTGGACTTGTAGGTAACTGGGCAGACAACAATGCTGCCTCAAACGGCTGTAATGGAAACAATGAATTTGGCTGGGACGCTTGCCGTAACCCTTGGAGAATGGGAACCGATGTGATCTGGAATGGTGCCTCAACAGCGACCACAGGATCTGACATTTGTACCAAAATTGCTGCATGGTCCAATGGCAAAGGCAGTAATATGAAAGGACCATTAGCACAAAACGCTTCCGATCCTACTGTGGGAACATATAAAAACAGTGCTTTTGTAGGTCCCTATTCTGTTGCTGTAATGGGAACAAGCAGTACTTACCAATCGCATTTAAATACCTGTTATACTAGCTTGAAAGGCCTTACAGGCGAAACTTATTTTGGCGCTACACTTAGGGTTATTTCGCTCTTTGTTCTTACTGGGAACTTCTGGAAACCGAGTGATATCTCCGCTGTTGAAGATCAAGAAATTGCGAATATCGCAATGTATCCAAATCCATTCACAGGTAGTTTTCGAATCGAAAATGCTGAAAGAATCGAAACTATAGAGATCGTTGATGCACACGGCAAAACCATAGAGACCTTAGCAGGAGAGCAAGCAAGCATAGAATTGGGCAATACATATCCTAGGGGCATGTATTTTGTAAAATTGAGCTATTCTAATAAGAATGCGTACTTTAAAATCATGAAACAATAGCAAATAGCATTATTTTCATATTTGAATATACGGTAGTGTTAAATATTACCGTATATTTGTTTTTTGGTAAGAAAAGATATAATAATAACTAGATTTTTTCCTTGAGAATGAAAATTGACATCAGCAAAATATCAACACGGGCTCCAAAAGATTTTGACAAGGAAAAGACAAAGCGTCTGACACAAAAATACTTAGATCGGTTGCCAGAGTTACAGAACAAGCTGTATGCTCAAGGTAAATTTGGTTATTTGATCATTATACAAGGTGTAGATGCTTCTGGAAAGGATGGGGTCGTGAAGGCGGTATTCTCGGGGGTAAACCCTGCGGGTTGCTCGGTTACAGCTTGGAAAGCACCAACTGAAGAAGAAAGAAAGCATGATTTCCTTTGGCGGATACATGATCAAGTTCCTGAAAAAGGCATGATCAAGATATTTAACAGGTCGCACTACGAAGATGTACTTGTTACAAGAGTTGAGAAGTGGATCGATACCAAAGAAGCCAACAGGAGATTCAAACATATCAATAATTTTGAATCATTGATATCGGAATGCAACAATACGATCATTTTGAAGTTCTATCTTCATATATCTAAAGAAGAACAATTGGAACGTTTGGACGAAAGAATTAAAGACCCTTCCAAAAACTGGAAATATAATCCAAACGATATCAATGTCAATAATAAATGGGATGCTTACATGAACGCTTATGATGAAGTGTTTGACAATTGTAATCAGATTCCATGGATTATAGTACCTTCCGATCAAAATTGGTACAAGGAGCACATTATTGCCAAAACTCTGGTAGAGAGTATGGAAAGCTTAAAAATGACTTATCCAAAAATAACTAAAAAATAAAAATTAACAATATGTGGAAATATAGTATTCCGGTAGGTTTAGTTACACTGCTCTTCGCAGCATGCAACCCCATATACATTAATGTAAAGAGGTCCAAAGGGGCATTGCCTTACAATGAGGAAGTGAATATCCTCTCTAGTTATGATACAATCCCTAAGGGTGCGTATGAATTAGCTTTTGTAAAGGTCAAGCACAATGGGCTTGGAGAAGGGTGCAAATATGATGAGTTATGCAATTTGGCCCAACTTGAAGCTAGAAAAATTGGAGGAAATATAGTCCAAGTGATGAAACACAATAAGTATTCCTTCTTATCTGATTGCCATAAGATCACGGCAACCATCTATTATACAAACGATCACTTGATCGTACCTGTAAAGAAAAGGGAAGAAGCTAAACCAGAAACTGTTCCTTCGCCAGTAGAGCCTAAATTAAACAATGCAAACGATTCAACACAAAACAATATAAATGCGAAGCCAAATGAATAAAAAATATTTTTCTTTACTTTTCATACTTACGAATCTATTTGTTTTTGCGCAGGATGGGATCATTACTAAGGATGGGGATACTATTCGCTGTAAAATATTGAAAGATGATGACAGCTATATCGTTTTCAAACACAGTAAAAACAATGCCGAAAAGGTCACTTTGATTCCTAAATCAAAAGTATTTGTATACAAAAAGAATGAGGTGCGTGAAGAGCTTTTCCCTATTGTAGTTGATAAATTCAGAATCGGGATCTATACCGGTATCTCTTTCCCTTCACATCAATATGTTAAATTATTTAGAAAAGACAGCTCTGATCTAGTTTTCAAGAATAATGGATACAATTTTGGTGCAGACCTTACTTATTTCATCAAGCCTAAAACAGGGGTTGGAATTGTTGTTAATAGAGCCTTTTCGCATATCGATTATTTTTCACCCATCACCAATTATATCAATAGAGAACAGATGACTTACACCTATTTGGGTCCAATGCTTTCCAAAAGGTTTGCTAACTCTACACATAATACCTATGTGACGGCAGATGCCTCAATTGGTTGGTTTCAAGTAGGGAGTACGGGCAGTCTTAATGACATCAAGTATACTTTTAGTGCTAACGACCTTGCTGCAATGGCAAGATTAGGTGCCGACTTTAGGTTAGGGCGTAAGCTGTATCTTTCATTACAAGGAACAGCCATGTATTCAATTATTAAAAGGTATAAGTTTAGCTCATCTCAGTATAAGCTTCCGCAAAGCAGCGATTTGTTGTATACCAAAAAAGATAAATTTGTGATTCCGAGTTTGATCATTGGGCTCAGGTATCACTTCTAAAAAATGGTGAGAATAGGTATACTTACGGTAAGCGACAGGGCGTACATGGGAAAGTACGAAGATTTAGGAGGGCCAGCCATCAAAGACTGGCTCTCTTTTAATATAAGTACTCCATTTGAAACGGTATCGAAGATTGTTCCAGACGAATTAAAAGACATTTGTGATATGCTGACTACATGGTCGGATGTTACCAAATGTGCCTTGATTCTTACCACTGGAGGAACAGGGCCATCACCAAGGGATGTAACTCCCGAAGCAACACTTGCTATTGCTGATAAAGTGATGGATGGTTTTGGGGAGCGGATGAGGCAAATAAGTTTGAAATATGTACCTACGGCGATTCTCTCAAGACAAGTGGGTGTGATTCGTAAAGAAACCGTAATTATTAACCTACCTGGGCAGCCAAGGTCTATCAAAGAAACACTAGATGAACTGTTTGAAGCTATACCTTATTGTGTAGAGCTGGTTTCCGGCGCATATATTGATACCGATCCAGATAAAATAAAGGCATTCAGGCCTAAAAAATAACTACAACTTCCTATGTAGTTCTTCCAAAAAGGACTTAATGGTCTTGAGTTTTTCCACGGCAACTTGCTGGGGAGTATTTGTTCCTTGGCTCTTATGAGTTCTAATGTATTCTTTGGCCCCTTGCAATGTGTATCCTTTTTCTTTTACCAAATGATATACTTGTCTGATGCTCTCAATATCCTTCAGTGTATACAAGCGATTGCCTTTGGTATTCTTCCTTGGGGCGATATTATCAAATTCCGTCTCCCAATACCGAATGAGAGAAGTTGCCACATTAAACATTGCTGCTACATCACCAATGTTATAATATTTACGTTCTATTTCTTTCGCTTTGTAAGGCATAAATGAAATTTATTAATTTTTTGAGTACATTCGCGCCATAAATTTACTATATTTGATCGTATAAACTAGTTTATTCACATGTCAAAATTAAACAAAGTAATCATTGTTGATGATGAACCTACATCATTATTCATCTGCCGCAAAACACTAGAGCTTTCCAATGTATTTACTCAAATACAGACTTTTGAAAGTCCGGTAGAGGCACTTGATTACCTCAAAAACGTATATGAGAAGAACTTAGTAGAAGAAATTCCCTCTTTAATATTGGTGGATATCAATATGCCAATCATGAATGGTTGGGAATTTATAGAGGAGTTCAAAAAAATCCCAGAAGACAAAACAAAAAATACCATTATCAATATCTTGAGCTCTTCGGATAGTGAACAAGATATCAAAAAGGCTGCTGGAATAGATAAAATTACCGACTATATTTCGAAACCGCTGACTGTCGAAAAAGCCAAAACCTTCCCAACAAACCTTATGTTCAACAAATATTCTTTCTGACAATAGTTTAATTTTAGAGTGCATCTTTTGGCATAATCTTCTAACTTTGTGGAAAATTTTTTCTGCAAATGATTTCATTCTTTTCTAAACCAGAGGGTACAGTTTACGCTTTAGACAGCAAGAACACTCTTGATCAAACACAAATAGAAAAACTCGAATGGCTCTTTGAAGCCAAACATCTTCAAAAGGATGAACTATCGGGGGCATTTGTGGGTCCTAGAAAAGAAATGCTTACGCCGTGGAGTACCAATGCCGTTGAGATCACTCAAAATATGAGTATCTCTGGTATAGTTAGAATAGAAGAGTTTTATCCTGAAAGTCAAGTAGCTAAGGTAGACCCTATGCTACAAGTTAAATATAATGGCTTGACTCAGGATCTGTTTACAATCCACATCAAACCAGAGCCTGTCTTATATATAGAAGACATTAAATCTTACAATGAAAAAGAAGGCCTAGCACTGAGTGCTGATGAAGTATCTTATTTAGATGGAGTCTCTAAAACTATAGGCAGAAAACTTACTGACAGTGAAGTGTTTGGCTTCTCTCAAGTAAACTCGGAGCACTGCCGTCATAAGATCTTCAATGGTGTATTTGAGATAGATGGTATAGAAAAACCGACCTCACTCTTCAAACTCATTCGCAAAACCACAGAGACCAATCCTAACAGAGTAGTTTCTGCCTATAAAGATAACGTCGCCTTCGTAGAAGGGCCCAAAGCCAAACAATTCGCCCCAGAAAAGGGGGATGCTCCTTCTCTGTTCGGCATCAAAGAATTTGATTCCATACTATCTGTAAAAGCAGAGACCCATAATTTTCCCACCACAGTAGAGCCTTTCAACGGTGCTGCTACAGGTTCTGGTGGTGAAATTCGTGACCGTATGGCAGGAGGAACAGGCTCTTTGCCTTTGGCTGGAACAGCCGTTTACATGACATCTTACTCTCGTTTAGAGCAAAACAGAGCATGGGAACAACCACTCGCCGCTAGGAAATGGTTGTATCAAACGCCATCTGATATTCTTATCAAAGCTTCTAATGGTGCAAGTGATTTTGGAAACAAATTCGGTCAACCCCTCATCGTAGGTTCGGTATATACCTTTGAATACTGCGAAAACAATAAAAAATTCGGTTTCGACAAAGTCATCATGCTTGCAGGTGGCGTGGGTATTGGTAAAAAACAATATGCACAAAAAGGCACTGTGGAAGCTGGTGATAAGATCGTAGTAATGGGTGGTGACAACTATCGCATTGGTATGGGTGGTAGTGCAGTGTCTTCGGTAGCTACAGGTGAGTTTTCGAACTCTATAGAGCTGAATGCGGTGCAACGTTCAAATCCTGAGATGCAAAAACGTGTCTCCAATGCCATCCGCTCTTTGGTGGAATCAGACAACAATCCCATCGTTTCCATTCATGATCATGGGGCTGGAGGACACTTAAACTGTCTGTCGGAATTGGTTGAAACTACAGGTGGTAAAATAGATTTAGGAGCTTTGCCAGTAGGGGATCCTACGCTATCGTCTAAAGAAATTGTGGGTAACGAATCGCAAGAGCGTATGGGGCTTTTGATGAAACAAAAGGACATCCAGAATCTTAAAAATATCGCAGAGCGTGAGCGTGCACCTATGTATGTAGTGGGTGAGACCACTGGCGATATGAAGTTCACCTTTGAAGACAAAAAAACAGGACAAAACCCTATAGATATTAAACTGGAGAACCTTTTTGGCAAGCCGCCAAGAACGGTGATCAAAGACAAAACGATTAGCGTTAGCTACAAGACCGTCACTCCTGACGACCACAACATAGAAGCGATCTTGACACAAGTACTTCAGTTGGAATCTGTAGCTTGTAAAGATTGGTTGACGAACAAAGTAGACCGTTCCGTTACTGGTCGCGTGGCTTTACAACAAACTACAGGCGAATTGCAGCTCCCATTGAATAACATGGGGATCATGGCTACCGACTTCGATGGTGTTCGTGGTATGGCAACTTCTATTGGGCACGCAGCGGCAGTGGCTTTGGTTGACGAAAAGGCAGGTTCTCGTATGGCTATTACTGAATCCTTGACCAATATCGTATTTACGCCACTAGAGCAGGGTTTAAAGGGTATTTCCCTCAGTGCCAACTGGATGTGGCCTTGCAAAAATGCAGGTGAAGATGCTAGATTGTACAATGCAGTGGAAGCTTGCTCAGAATTTGCTTTAGGTTTAGGGCTGAACATTCCTACAGGTAAAGATTCTTTGTCAATGACCCAAAAGTATGGCAAAGAAGATGTGGTATACGCTCCAGGCACCGTGATTATCTCAGCGATTGGCGAAGCAAAGAACATTCGCCAGACCATTAAACCAGATTTAAAGAAAGTTGCGGGTTCGCAAATTGTTTATTTACCCTTCTCTACAGAGAAACCAGTATTGGGGGGGAGCGTGTATGCACAAGTAGTGAACCAATTGGGAGCGACTACACCTCAGGTGGCTGATGCCAACTACGTAAAAAATGCATTTGCATTAGTACAAAGTGCGGTAGAGAGCAAATTGGCGATTGCTGGTCACGATATTGGCTCTGGTGGATTGATCACTACCTTATTGGAGATGTGCTTCCCTAGCAATGGTGTGGGTTTAAATGTAGATTTGAGCGGTATTGCTACAGACAGCCTTACACATCTTTTGTTCTCAGAATTGCCTGCGGTGGTCTTGCAGACTTTAGATGCCAATACCTTGGTAAGCAAAGCAAAAGCTTTAGGTGTTAATGCGTACATCATAGGTGAATATGCAGCCAACAAACAAGTAAACATTCAATACAACAATCAAAAACATACTTTCGATGTGAAGGCGATGAGGGATGTTTGGTTCAAAACTTCGTATTTGTTAGACATACAACAAAGTGGCGAGGTTCAAGCCACAAGCCGTAAGGAACATTTAGGGCTACAACCAATACAATATCACTTTAATAGTAATTTCTCTGGCAAACTAAGCCAGTACAATATACCTACTGATAGAAGTAAAGCACCCATTGCAGCGATCATTCGTGAAAAAGGATCGAATGGCGATCGTGAGATGGCATACAGCTTATACCTTGCGGGCTTCCAAGTGCGTGACGTGCACATGACAGATTTGATGACAGGCCGCGAGACTTTAGAAGATGTAAACTTCATCGTATTTGTGGGTGGTTTCTCTAACTCGGACGTACTAGGTTCTGCCAAAGGTTGGGCGGGAGCTTTCAAGTATAATGAGCAAGCCATGAACTCCTTGAAAAAGTTCTTTGCAAGACCTGACACCTTGAGTTTGGGTGTGTGTAATGGTTGCCAACTCATGGTAGAATTGGGCTTGATCTATCCAGAGCATGACGCGAAACCGAAAATGTTACACAACAGCTCTCATAAGTTTGAAAGTATCTTTGTAACACTGAATGTAGAAAACAACAACTCCATACTGATGAAGTCTTTGTCTGGTAGCAGATTAGGACTGTGGGTAGCACATGGTGAGGGTAAATTCCATTTACCAAAAGCTGAAAGTGAATATAATATTGTACTCAAATACTCTTACGAAACCTACCCTGCGAACCCTAACGGTTCTGCATACAACACCGCAGGTATTGTTTCCAAAGACGGACGTCACTTGGCGATGATGCCACATATGGAAAGAGCGATCTTCCCATGGCAGTGCGGCCACTACCCAGAAGACAGGATACAAGACGAAGTAACTCCTTGGATCGAAGCCTTTGTGAATGCAAGGGAGTGGATTGCCATAAAATAACTATACACAAATAAACAAAAGTCTAAGTAATTTATATGTTTTTTAATTCGATAAACTTTGCGATATTTTTACCCATAGTTTATGCACTTTACTGGCTTTTAAGTAAAAAAGGCCTAGGGATTCAGAATGTTCTATTACTAGTCTCAAGTTATTTTTTTTATGCATGTTGGGATTGGCGATTTTTGTTTCTACTTGTCTTCTCGACTCTACTTGATTATATCACAGGGATCAAAATAGAAACTTCCAAAAATCAAAAACACAAGATTTTTTGGTTTTGGTTAAGTATCTCGGTAAATCTTGGGTTTCTTGGGGTATTTAAATATTATAATTTCTTTGCAAACTCTTTTGCGGATTTTTCTTCTCAATTTGGCTTTCATGTAAGCCCATTTACCCTCAAATTGATTTTACCAGTTGGTATTTCATTCTATACTTTTCATGGATTATCATATATAATAGATATTTATAAAAACAGAATAGAAGCTGAAAAAAACTTTATTGAATATTCAGTTTTTGTGAGTTTTTTCCCGCTATTGGTTGCAGGTCCTATCGAGAGAGCCACTCACCTCCTACCACAAATAAAAACATCAAGGGCGTTCAATTACGAAAAAACAGTTGACGGATTAAGACAAATACTATGGGGGCTTTTTAAAAAAGTGCTTATAGCTGATTTATGCGCCGAAAATGTAAATATAATTTTCAACAATTATAATGATTATTCTGGAAGCACTTTGGTTTTAGGTGCGATCCTCTTCGCTTTTCAGATTTATGGTGATTTTTCAGGATATTCGGATATTGCTTTGGGCACTGCACGATTATTTGGAATAGAATTATTGAAAAATTTTTCATTCCCATACTTTTCAAGAGACATTGCAGAATTTTGGAGAAGGTGGCACATTTCACTCTCTTCGTGGTTTAGGGACTATATTTATATTCCTTTAGGGGGAAGTAAAGGAGGCACATGGTCGAAAATCAGAAATACATTAATAATATTTCTGATTAGTGGTTTCTGGCATGGCGCAAACTGGACTTTTATTATTTGGGGTCTACTTAATGCCTTATTTATAATCCCATCAATAATCTTTAATACAAACAGAAACAATTTAGGGATCGTTGCTCAAGGTAAAAATTTCCCCACGTTAAGAGAACTGCTATCCATCACAATTACTTTTAGTCTCACGACATTTGCATGGATTTTCTTTAGAGCCGACAATCTTAAAATAGCAATTGAGTATATTGCAAGAATAGGGAGATCTTCCGTACTAAAATCACCCTATTTTCCGGGTATTGGATTAATTATCCCAACCCTAATTTTATTATTCTTTTTTCTGATTGTAGAATGGATAGGTAGAGAAAATAAGTATGCCATCGAGAAGATAGGATTCAAATGGCCAAGAACATACCGATTAAGTTTTTATTCTTTTTTATGTCTAGCGATTTGGCTCTTTCAGGGCAATGAACAAGAATTCATTTATTTCCAATTTTAAACTATGTATGAATAAATTAATATCTAAAATTGTTTACTTTTTCATTGTCCTAATAACATTTGTTATACTTATAGTCATATCATTAAACTATTATATTAATAAAAATGCCCTATTCGTTTTAAAGAAAGAACCCAAATATGTCGTACTGGGTAATTCTCATCCTGAATTCGCCTACAACGATTCCTTAATTTCTGAATTCTCGAACCTTGGAAAATCGGGAGAATCATATTTTTATAGTTACGTTAAATTAAAAAAAATACTCTCCCAAAATAAAAGCATATCAATCGTTTTCCTAGAATTTGATAATAATCAAATCGACAAATCTATGAATGTCTGGATTTGGGGCGAAAAATATATAAAGTATCGCTATCCAATATATGCACCGTTTATGGGATTTGAAGAAAACCAATTATTGCTAAGGAAAAATTTTCCGGCATTCCAACATTCCTTTGCATTGGCTGCTCGAAAAAGTTGGGAAACAATTTTTAAATCTGACTTTAATTATACAAAAAAGATAGGAGGGTATACTGCATTGAATAAATCCGAAATCGATTCCCTTATATC
>CAMFLX010000086.1 GCA_945957555.1 uncultured Cytophagales bacterium | reverse complement strand
ACAAAAAGATATAAGCAATACATGTTTTTCCTTATCCCGAATTGAGGTTACTTTAAGTTCGACTTCTCCCTGCGAAGAATCGATCAGCATAGATTTACAACTTGAATGCCTTACGGAAGCACCCCCTCTATACGCATGCAAACAAGCTCTATCTGTAATATCATAAGGCAAAAGATCAATATCTCCTACAATATCATTCACCAATTGTTTAGCATATTTGTACAATGTAAATCATGAGTGGTTTTCAATATTATATAAATGAAATATGAACTACAATCTATCATTTCAGGAAAGGGCACAGCTAAGCATGGCACAGTTATCCAAGCAGCCGCCAATTACTTTAAGCGAAGCCAAAGCACAAGCACAGTGGCTCAAGAATTCAAGCATTTCAAACAACAAGAAAACAAGATCCTAGAACAATTTATTAACGACTATAATTTATGGATTAGGGATATCAATCTTGACAATTAGTATTTTATCTTATGGTTATGGATAGCATCTTTGACATTCTTGTTTAAGAAACTAAATTGTCCATATAGTTTTTAATAGTTATGAAATCTGATACATCTAGATCAAACCATTCACCACGTTTTCTTTTTGAAACGAATTTATCTTGAAGCATCTTTTCATAAATTTTATCTTTTTCCCAAATGGCTACAATATTTAATTCTGGATCTTCCCCCTGTAAGGTCTTTTCTCTTTTTAGGGGACTAATACTTCTTCCTATTTTTGTGAGATCGTTTCTGCAATTATACATTAAATAAATGTAATTAAGCCTCATATTATAACTCGTAGGTAAGGATTGATTAAATATCTGTTTTATAGCCTGTGGTTTATTACAAAGAGGAATGTATAAATAGTTGCTATCTATATATGATGTATAAGTATCTTTGTTCTCATCACCGTATGTTATATAGCCAAGCTTCTCCGCTAGGGTTATAGTTTGAATCTGGTAATTATTAAATACTCGCAATAAACGAGTATGAAAAGGGAAGTACTTATTGGCTAAGCAGGCGAATGCATAGGTTACATCATTTCTAAGAGGATGAGAAAAGCTAAGCCTGCAAATTAATCCTGTTAATTCAATTTCATTATTAACATAGAATAATAAATAGTCATGAGCAGCAGAATCTTTAAAAAGTACAGTCCCGAAACAATGAGGAACAAGCTTTCTAATAACATTACTCACTGGACCACTGTCGTTTTTATTGATTTCTAATATGTCTTCTTCTCTTAAGAATTGACAATTTTTATTTAAGAATTCTTGTGTTTGATTTTCCATTTAGGTTTTTTGTTTAAAGATGGCTGACTTCGCGAAGAGTGTTGGTCTGATCTCCAAAAGCCATCATTAGTAACGAGGGTGGTCGAGGTAAGCAATTGCATCGCTAACAACAAAAAAAGCCCCGAAATTTCTTTCGGGGCTTTGGCCTGTACCCAGAGTCGGAATCGAACCGACACTCCTTTCAGAACACGAGTTTGAGTCGTGCGCGTCTACCAGTTCCGCCATCTGGGCTTGAATGGGATGCAAATGTATAAATAATTATTTAATTAAAAACGTTTTTGCCAGTTTTTTTTACAAAAAAATCAATAAAAAAGGGATCAGATATCTGATCCCTTTTTTATTGATTTGGTTAATAGCTACTAGTCTTTTTTGATCACGTTCACACTGCCTCGCAACTCATACGGACCTTTGTCGTTTTCATGCAATCCTTCGTAGGTAACCATATATGGATAGAGTCCGTTCTCCACAAACTGTCCGATATATCTGCCATCCCAAGGCGTATTTCTATCTTCGGTATAGAAGATGATTTCTCCCCAACGGTTAAAGATCGTAAGCTTTAGATTTTTAAAGTTTCTACCAAAAATCCGCATCGTATTATCAAAATCATCACTATTGGGTGTAAATGCATTTGGAAGGAAGAATCTCGGCGGACACGTTTCTGTTACATTGATGGTATCTGTAAGCGAACATTTGTTCCGATCCGTCTTGGTCACCACATATAAACCCGCCACCTTCACATGCAAAGTCCTGTTTGTATCAGAAACTGCACCAGGATTCCACACATATTGCAAGCCCGCTCCGGCACCTGCATCTATATCGATCTCATTACCGTCATAGTCACAGAAATTAACGACACTATTAGGAACAGTATCTGGCAAGGCATTCACCAAAACCTTACCAGTATCCAATCCAACGCAAGCATCCACCCTGACATGAAATACATAGTTCCCTGTATTGGTTACACTCAGAAAATCTACGAAAACAGAATCCGTAGCTGGAGGTATTTTCCAATACTTCTCAGGGTTGTATGCAACTAATGTTGAATCATTGGAGAAGGTATACCTTAATTGTATGGTATCCTTGTTACAAATCGCGGTATCTTTTACCGATACAATTGGCTGGTCTATACCAATCACCCTAATGCTATCAGTGGAAGTACAACCCAACTTGTCTAATGCCGATACCAAATACCTATTTGTATCGGCCAAGACTGTAACATTGCTTGTATTTACATTAGGAACCCCAGTCTTCCAAGTATAGGTTACATTAGGAACTAGATTTGTAGAAACGACAAGGTTACTACCTGTACATCCAATCCTATCCTTGTGGTACAAGAAAGGGGGTTCAGTCACCAATGATGTATCGTTATAGGTACATCTGTCCACCGAATATTCCACTTTATAGTGCCCTGCGCTTCTCACCAACAATGCTGAATCAATTTTATCCTGCAACAAAACATCGTCAAGATACCACTGATATACAGCCATTGGAGAAGGATTCGTTACCGCTGACGCGATCTCGAGCTCGTTTGTTAAACAATAATGTGGTTTAAGGCCAAACGTAACAGGATCTACGCTGTGCAACACCATGGTGTCTTTATCTATACAACCATACTTGTTCACCAGTTTCAACTGATAGGACTTCACACCCGTTACACTTGGGATCACCACCACAGGTGTAGTACCCAATACAGTATTGGTACTCAAATCCGTCCATTCATATACAGGCACATCTCTAAACACTCTTGCAGACAATGCTGCTTTTGCTCCTGTACATGCATATTGATCAGCCCCAGCCAAGGCCACTGGCAATGGATTCAGTGTTAATTTTGTAGTTTTTGCATCAGCAGGGCAAACCCCATTACCCACCGATGTTAGTGTCAAATCTATTTCCTTTTGTGTATAATCTGGTTGCGCCAAGAAATACTTAGCGTCTAATGAATCTTCACTCACCGCAAAGGTACCTGCTCCTAATATGGATGACCATTTAGCACCCAAAGCCCCTACTACCTTACCGTTCAACTGGATACCATCAGTATAAGCACAAGATGCCACCGCGCCTGGATCTACTGCAGGTAATGGCTGTAACGTAAATATTACTTGGTCACTTACTGGGCTACAGCCTGTGGTGGATCTGGTAATCAAGGTAAAGTTGAGTTCTGATTTCAATTTATCCTCACTCGACAAAATGTACTCTGTCATTGGAACCGTTGAACTTGGGTTGAATGCACCCGTCTCCTGGGTAAGCCAAAATACATTCGGATTATTCTCCACTCTACCCAACAACTGAATTCTATCCGTAGTTTGACAGTAGGTAACATCAGGACCTGCAGAAACTATTGGTATCTTATTAAAGAATATAAACATCTTATCTTCTGCCGCCTTGCAAATCGAATTTCCAGTAGAGGTGGCTGTAAGCTGGACTTTAGTAGATACTTTATCATTGAATGAAGGCAAGTACTTAGCTGTTGTTCCATTTGGACTAAACACCCCGGTTCCAGAAGTGGTCCAGTTAAGACCAGAAGCATTCGTTACTAATCCAGATAATGGAACAGTCAATGTATTTACACAAGCGTATTTGTCGATACCTGCATTTACTTTTGGTTTCGCAAGCATGTTCACCTGCATCTCATCTTTATAAGTACCTATACATGTACCATTATTTTTGGTAGTAACTACGAGATTTACTCTCTTATTTGCAATGTCTACACTACCAGGAACGTATTCAGCATTAAGAGACTGAGGATTCGGCGTAAAGAACCCGTCACCAGTGGTTGTCCACAAATGATCCGTGGCTACCGTATAGCTAGTTGCTATGTTTACATAAGCCGTATCTTCACAAACTGTTTGGTCTAGGCCTGCGCTCACTTTTGGTATCGGAGTGAATTTTACCTCCATGGTATCCGTTACAGCCACACAAAGTCCGTTATCGGTGGATGTAAGGAGTAGTTTTACACTCGTTGCGCTTGTATCTCCTATTCCAAAATGATAAATCGGAGCCAATATTCCTTTATCACTAAAACTACCATTACCAGTAAGGATGGTCCACTCCCCTCCTCCTGCGTTCAATACAAAACCTTGTAATTGAGTTTGAATATTATCCTTACACAGCTCTTGATCCAAACCTGCATTTACCACCACTTCAGGAGATGGGATGATTTGTATCAAAGCATAATCTTCCGCCTTTGGACAGACGCCATTATTGGTTGTTTCAATTTTCAAGAGCGCGGAACCGCTTGAAATATCGTTGTCGTCCATAGTGTAGGTGGTATTGGCTTGAGTTGGATTACCAAACAAGTTGGAGCCTCCTGACCATAAAACAGCCGTGGAAGCAGTAGCCGTAATATTTTGAGGACGTTTTGTAGAACAAATAAGCGTATCTTTCTGAGCAGTTACTGTTTGCAATTTATCCAAAGAAACAATTACCGAATCAGTAACAGGCTTACAAGTCCCGATACCAGTTGACGTCACATAAAACTTTAAATTACTGGCAGTTCTATCAATATCCGTTAATTGATATTGGATACTGTCGGAAGCAATATTTGGAGAAATGATGCCCGATAGTCCAGTACTCCATAAAACGCCTTGGGCTACTGTCTTCGTTACTTTCAATCCTAAAGAAGTGGCATTATTACATGCCGTAAAACTGGCCGTCGCATCCACAGTAGGTGCAGGTGTAATTACCAGCTTCAATGTGTCCGTTACTTCCCTACACAAACCTACATTTTTGGTAGTAGCCAAGATGTTTACAAAACCATTGGTCTTGTCACTTGCCCCAATGATATAATTAGGATTCTGTGCCGTATTATTATCAAAGGTACCCGAACCACCTAATGTTTGCCATGCCACATTTGAGCCTATTGTAAAGGAGGCATTGAGGTTTACTGTATCTAAATCTGCACAAACCGTCAAATCTTGACCCACATCAACTTTAGGTGCAGGCGTAATTACTAGATTAATCTGATCTTTAGCTGGCTTACAAATACCATTGCTCGTGGTTTCTAAAATCAAAGTGGCCTTACCATTGTCTATCTGCGCCTGAACGGGAACAAAAGTGGCATTTAAAGTAAACTCATTAGGAACAAAAGAACCTCGTCCTGATGCCGTAGACCATTTTATGGTTGGAGAAACTCCATTATTGGTAGCCAAATTCAATGCATGTCCTGTACTGTTTGCGCACATCGATTGTTGATCAGGACCCGCATCCACCGTTGGACCATTGGGCAGTAAGATTTCTACCGTATCACGACTTTGAGTACAAGCTTGTTGCTTGATGGTCTCAATGATCAAAGTTGCCTTCCCTAAAATAATTTCCGCATTAGTTGGCGTATACTGAGCATTCAACACAAACTCACTAGGAGAAAACGTACCCGCACCCAGCCATTTTGAGTTAGCGCCAGAACCTTCCAGAACCACTGGCAAATCAGTATTACAAACCGATTTATCTGGCCCTGCACTTACAGTTGGTACTGGTGAAAACTGTAGTTTTATGGTACTAGAGATCGAATTACAAGAACCTACGTCTGTTGGCGTCAAGGTTAAGTCTAATTGCCCCATTGTATAGTCATCTGCCGATGGCCTGTAATATGTGGACAGTGAATCAAAGCTTGGAGTAAAGATACCTGTACCGCTACTAGACCAGAAAGCTTTTGCCGTGTTTTTGATAAAACCATCCAATCGAATAGAATCCGCTCCTGTACAGGTGGTTATGTCTGTACCTGCATTTACCTGAGGCACTGGATCGAATTTCACCTCCATGAAATCTGATTTTGACAAACAAGTCCCATTATTAAGTGTCTGGCCTTGAAGTCTTACCGTACCACGTGCGCTGTCTTCTGGCGATGCCAAATAAATAGGAGACACGGCAAATTCATCAGGGAGGAAGATTCCATTACCAGAACTCACCCATTGCACCTTATCCGATACCGTCAAAGTCGATAATACGAAAATCACAGTTTGATCTGCACAAATACTAACATCTGGACCAGCGTCAAAAGTAACTGCAGGTGTCATGGAAACGATTAAGCTATCCTTTACTGACTTACAAACACCATTGCCTGTGGTTTGTACCATAAACTTAAGCTGAGACTTTGTGGTATCAGCAGTCGTCAACTTATAATTGATATTGTTTGTTAAGTTATTTGGAGTGATGAGTCCAGAACCATTAGTAGTCCATTTCACACCTGAAGCTACAGTATGTGTAGAAGTCAAGTTAAAACCTGTAGCATCTTTACAAATCGAAAAATCATCTATTGCATCAATGGTGGCTAAAGGTGTAAAATTAACGACCATTGAATCTGCTACTGGATTACAAACACCATTACTTTTAGAGGTTAAAATAAAGGTTAATACCTTTGAATAATCTCCTTGGTCAATTTTATAAGTATTGTTTAAACTTGATGTACCACTCATGAAAACGCCATCCCCGTTTACTGTCCAAGTCGCAGAACTAGCATTTTTCAGGGTACCTCCTAGTACTATCGAACTAGCATCTGAACACAAGTCTTGATCTTGTCCTGCGTTAACTTGAGGTTGTTGGTCAATCGTGATTTGCACCTGATCAAAAACCACACTACAAAGCCCTGTATTGGTTGCATTTAAGTTGATAACAACTTTGCCGATACTGAGATCCAATGCTGAGAAGTTGTAGGTAGTACTCAAAGAGGTATTACCTGGGGTAAATGTTCCAGAACCAGAGGTCAGCCAAATACCTCCTCCGGCATTTGTAACTGCACCAGTTAATTGTACACTCTTTGTTGTGGAACAAACTTTTTGATCTAATCCTGCATCCACTGTTGGACGAGGCAAAATCGTAAGTTTCATTGTATCCATTGAGGCATTACAAGCACCATTACCCGTAGTGGTCAAGAAAATATGTACTAATCCTTTATTCCTGTCAGCTTGAGAAGGGACGAAGCTTGCATTAGGTGTGATCGCATTAGGAAAGAATCCGCCAGTACCATCACTACTCCATATTAATCCTGTAGCCTTAGTAACTGTACCCGCCAGTGCTATTCCTAAGCTATCTGCACAAATTGTAGCATCATTTCCCGCATTGGCAGTTGGTTTAGGATCTATTTTAATAAGTACGGTATCAGTAACTGCATTACAATTATAGTTTCCGTTTCCAGTGGTTGTAAACACTAACCTAACACTTCCGCTATTTTTGTCATTTTGAGAAGGAATGTATTTGGTAAATGGATTAGTAGACTTGAGGAAAGTACCGGAACCCAAGGTACTCCATACGCCTCCAGTAGCCAATGTAAAAGAGGCACCAACACTTATCGTATCCACATTAGAACAAGTGACTTGATCGGGTCCTGCATTCACAGTGGGAGCTGGCTGAATCTCAACAGAAAGTTCATCTATCACTGGTTTACAAAGACCATTACCTGAAGTAGTTCCTATTAAAGTGAAAAGACCTCCAGTTTTATCCTTTGCAGCTATAGTATAGGAATTCGTTAATCCTGATGGTGAGTTAAGTGTTCCAAAACCTGTAGTTGTCCAATCAATACCTGTGGCATTAGTCACTTTACCTGTCACGTTGAATAACGATTTGTCAGCACAGATGATGGTGTCGGCACCCAAATTAATCGTTGGCTTAGGTTTGATATTAATTTTAACCACATCAAATACTTCATTGCAATTCCCACTTGCCACTGTTTTAGCAAAGAGCTGTACGCTTGAAGAAGCCAAATCTGCATCTGAAAAGTAATATGTTGGTGATGAAATAGAATACGAAGGCGAAAACACCCCTGTTCCCGTACTACTCCATTCAACGCCTTTTGCTACGGTATTAATGGTTGCGCTCACCACTGCTGAATCGACATCCGCACAAACAGACTGATCGATACCTGCATCTATCGTAGGAGCTGGAGTTATGGTAAATTTAACTTTATCTGAGAATGTGGGACAAGCCCCTACCGCCACAGAAGTCAAGGTCAACTCTACCGAACCAAAGGTGATCTCTCCACTGGTTGGCGTATAGGCGGTACTCAAAGCCGATGCATCAAAAAACGAACCGTTACCTCCTGACCAATTTGCATCTGTAGCGTTCTGCAAGGTTCCATTCAGTGATATTTGAGCATTATTAGCACATACATTCTTGTCTGGACCTGCATCTATAATGATAGGCATACTTATATTGTACACCACGGTATCTCTAGTCGCAGAACATTCTACGTTATTGGTTGTCGTCAATACAAAAGTAACTTTACCATTAAGTTTGTCTTGTTCATTAATGTTATAAACAGCATTCTGAACATTAGGATTCACAAAACTACCTGCACCATCCAAAGTAGCCCATTTAACATTTGCTCTTACTGATGTTAAATTCAAAGTATTGTCATTACCACAAATACTTTGGTCCGGACCTGCATTTGCAATCGGTGCTGCCTTAATAGTGATGGTAATATTATCCGTAAGCTTGGGGCATTCATTATTGTTTTGAGTTTGAATCGACAAGTTCACCGTACCCGCAGATATTTCTGCAGCACTTGGCATATAGGTGGCTGTCAAAGTATTTTTATCTGGAGAAAATGTACCTGTTCCTCCACTCCATGTGGCTGGTGATCCCACAGCAGATAAATGCACTGGGAAGTCGTTAGTACACACCGTTTGATCATTACCTGCGTCCAAAGAAGGGGCTGAGGTAAACAAGATTCTTACATCATCCTTAACCTCTTGACACAAACCATTTTGAATTGTTTTGAGTGTAAGTGTTACCAGTACATTATTCTTATCTGTTGCAGAGGGAGCATAAGTTGTGGAGATAGCATTCTTATCACCAAATGTACCAGTACCAGAGCTTGACCACTCTACCCCTCCGGCATTACTAAATGTACCAGAGATGTTTACAGTAGAACTATTTACGCAAATAGTTTGGTCATTACCAGCATCGACCGAAGGCGCCTTTGTGATATTAATTAGCACAGTGTCAGATTCAGCATTACATAGACCGTTGTTTGTAGAGATCAAAACCAGTTTTGCAAGCCCAGCTTGCACTTCATTTACAGAAGGTTTATATGTATTACTTAATACCGACGTAGCAGCACTATAATTACCAGCCCCAGAAGACCAAACCCCTCCCCCAGCATTAGTTATAGCACCTGAGATGGTCGCTGTTGGAAAATCTGCACAAACATTTATATCTGTACCCGCATCCACGATTGGTTTTGGACCAATGATCACATCAATAGTATCATTCACGGATTTACAGAGTCCATTATTCTGGGTCGTTACTATCAAGGTGGCTTTTCCTGCATTTATTTCAGCCGTACTTGGCTGATAGCTAACTGTCGAAGTAGTTGTATTAGGGCTCAAAGTACCTCCAAAATTACTCCAAAGAACACTTCCCGTACTTGAGTTGGCAGTAATCGAAGAAAGACTATTATTGGCACAGACATTTTTATCAGTACCTGCAGTGATTGTAGGAGAATTAATAAATGTAATCTGCAATTCATCAGTAACTGGCGTACAAAGACCATTGTTTGTAGAGGTAAACTTTAGCTTTATTGGAGTACCATTACTGATATCTTGTGCTGATGCCTTGTAAGTAGCCAATAGCTTATTCACAGGATCAGCTGTAATAACACCAGTAGCCCCTGTGCTTAAACTCCAAGTACCAGAACCCGTAGTCGAAGTTGCCAACAATGTAGTTGTTGGATTATTCTTACAAATCTGTAAGTCTGGCCCGGCAGAAACTACGGGTGACTTAGAAATAGAAACTATGATGGAATCACTCACGGGCTTACAAAGAGGAACCGTTCTATTAACTGTGAGCCTCAACACCAAAGATGTTAACAAAGTATCATCTACTGAAGCCACGTAAATAGGATTGAGAATTGTGCTATTGGGTGAAAATGTCCCTGTTCCAGATGTTGTCCATTTAAACACGTTTGCATCACCTGCGTCACTATTATTTAAAGACAAAGATAAATTATTGGCACATAAACTAGTGTTTAGCCCTGCATCAACCTCTGGTGCTGGAATATATGCCACAGACATTGAATCTGTGACAGCATTACAAACACCATTGCCGGTACTTGTCAGTACTAATACAGACTGTCCTGAACCATCAACTTCTCCGATAGTAGGCATATAAGTATTTGACAATGAATTCACACCTTGCTTAAACGTTCCAGCAGCAGACCATTGACCACCTGTTGCTCCAGTCACTTTACCCAATAGAGTAACATCTGTATTATTTGAACAAACTTGTTGATCTGCACCCGCATCTACAGTTGGAGCCGCTATCACATTGATTTTGATGGTATCGGATACAGATTTACAATTACCATTACCTCTCGATGTCGCTATTAAAGTCGCTAACCCAGCATTAAGCTCGGTTGCAGATAATACATAAGTGATTGTTGTAGCTGAATCATTGGGGCTAACACTGCCACCAAAGTTAGACCACTTAACACCTGAAGAATTAGTAAATGCAGCAGTAAGAGAAACGGTATTATTGTTTTTACAAACTTGTTTATCAATGCCAAGGCTTACTGTTGGTACATTTTTATTAAAAGTATAGGTCACCGAATCCTTAACAGCAACACAACTTTTATTAGAAGTGGATGTTAAATAAAACTTGATTTTCCCCGAACTAATTTCCGCAGCACTGGGCTGATATGTATTAGAAAGAGATGTTAATGGAGACTGAAAATTAGCAGCAGTCCCCCCCGACCAAACCGCCGTTCCAGTAGAAGAGGTACCCGAAAGAGTTAGTACAGAATTATTACTGCAAACAGTCAAATCTGAGCCAGCATCTACTACTGGGGTCTTTAAAACTGTAATTTTCAAGTTCTTAACTACAGCAGTACACTTTGCCAGAGGATTTGCCGTAATGGTAAGATTAAAACTCGCTTGACCAAGTTCTGTAGCCGAAGGAGTATAAGTCGGAGTCAAGCTACCGGTACTTGTAAATGTACCCCCTCCAGTCCAAGCAACTGATGAGTAGTTGGTAGCCGTAGCGTATAATTTTATAGATGGGCTATTCTGACAAACTACCGTATCAACACCTTGATTCAATGTGACTGGCTTTACAAAAGTAATCACCATAGAATCGTAAGCGATTTTCGGGTGTACATTAATAGTTTCAACTTTGAGTTTCACACTCCCAGCTGTTAAGTCAGCAGCGGATGGAGTATAAGTAGCACTTGAATCATTGATATTCGAAAAGGTACCTGTTCCAAATGTCTTCCATTTTACTGAAGAGGCATTAACCACGTGTGCCTTAAGTTGATAGGCAGAGCCATCACCACAATGCGTATCATCATTCGCCGCACCTTTTCCCACTGTAGATTTATTCGCATCTATATCCGGATATTCATCATCCTGAATGGTATATGTAAAATTGTTCTGATCTGTCCCACTACAATCTGCATCACCAATGAGCATGGTATTGGTGGCAGAAACCAATGTGATTTTCACGGTTTCATCCAACTCACTCAATTTGTCATCCAAAATAGACAGTGGCAAGTTAAAATATGAAGAACTGGTATTATACTCCCCTGCTGGGATATTAAGTGTTGTTGTGAAATTAAAATCTGTTCCAACCGTGGCCGTTCCACCACTTAAACTCATAGTAACCACAGAACCACCTGCTGGTACAGTACCATTTACCCTAAGCTGTAGCAAATTGTTACCCACCGATTCTAAGCCTGTTGCCGACGCTGTTACAAACTCTATAACAGGAGCTAGATTTATATCTATGGCATCCAAAAAGTTCCCTATACTATTATTTCCTCCTGCAGAACTGATTGATTCAAAGGACACTTGATAGGCTCCGCTCGGCAAATTAAATACTTGACTTCCAGAATAATTTTTCCAAGCTGTATTTCCTGTACTCGCACTTTGTAACACAAGTAGTTTCGATGTGCCTGCAGCGTTATAGATATTGAACTCCATAACGTCTGTTCCGTTCCTTCCCCTATGAGAAAACGACCAACCTAAAGTTTCACCATTCCTTAGGCAAATATTTTGGTACAGCCTTGAAACCATATTGGCATTAAGTTCAGCAAACTGAGTTCCTGTTACTGAGGGAACCCCATTAAAACCAGACTTCCAGATTTCTATTTTGCCGTCGCTCGCAGTGGTATTCCACTCTTTTATTTGAGGACTTGCTGTATTTGAGGCATTTACAAAGGAATAAGATCCAGTTGCGGGTGTCACTTTCTTTGTTGTGTCAAATCCCGAATTCAAAAAAGAGCGGTTTTGAGCCAGCCCTTGAGTAAAAAGTGATAAAAATATGATGACAACGGCTCTAATGCTTAAAGTTTGTTTCATGTTTAAACTTTATTTGTTATCTAAAACAGGTACATATAAATCAACATTGATTTATATGTACCTTGAAATAGTTTTTATATCGATTGGGTTATTTTACGGGACAATCTAATAAGATGTTTGTGAAATAGATAAAATAATAACCTTAATGCTACTGTTTCTTCAAAATAATGGTTTCGTTCTCTATCTTTTGATGCTGCTCAGGGTAACGTAAATCAATAAATTGAGTATGGTGCGTATAACCCTCCTTTTTTATTTCCAACATATATTTTCCATTATCCTCCAAAACAGCTCTAAAGCCCCCATTTTCATCAGAAACATAATGTTCATCTTTCTGTGTATCCAAATTTCTTAACACTATTTTAGCACTTTTTATAGGAGATAAGGTATCCTTTACTACACCATTTAACACCAAAATCTTTGTCTGATCCTGCGGGAATTCCACTTTATAAATATCTTTATCGCCTGCACCTCCATGCCAAAATGTTGAGATATAAGCTGTCTTCCCTGAAAGATTCCAAGAAAAATAGAGGTCATCGTTAGGAGTACTTACAGGATATGGCAAGTGAACCGGAGACGACCACGTACCTTTTTCTAAGTCGAAAACCGTGTAAAAGACATCATAACCTCCAATCCCATTAAATCCTTTAGACGAAAAATAAAGTGTTTTACCATCAGAATGTAAAAAGGGAGAATCTTCATCGTAAGGAGTGTTAATTTTCCCTAGGTTTATAGGAGCCGTCCATTGTCCCAAATTATTTTTCTTGGATATATATAAATCCTGCCCACCAAAACCACCTGGTCTATTACTTGAAAATACAAGAATTTTCTCATCCTCGCTCATGCAGGCACTTGATTCCCAATACTTTGAATTAATGACATCAATAGCAGTAGGAACAGACCATTTATCATCCTTCATTTCAGTAAAATACAAATCCCCAGCATTTTGATCTAAATGATTGTATGGATCGTGCCTATAAAGTATCATCTTTTGCCCGTCAGGGCTCAAATACACTGCAGCATCATTAATAACAGTATTGATTTCGTCCAATTGCTTTGCTTGTGACCATTCCTTTAAGCTATCGTTATAGTAAGAGATGTATACATCTTCATGGTACCGACCATCATTATCCTCAATCACACCACCCTTAGTATCTGGACGACAAGAAGTAAAGATTAATGTTTTCTCATCAGCTGAAAGCAAAGGTCCATATTCTGGGTATTTTGTATTGATTTTCACACCAAACGAATGTACCTCTACCTTACTTTCTTTGGCAATCTGTTCCTTTGCTTTGATTGTTGCGTCATATTCCTTTTGGGCTGACTTCATCGCTTCAGAATCTGGACTCTTCTTCTTAAGTTCTGAAATATACTTATCAAAATATTTCAAAGAGGAATCAAGCTCATTCTCGGACCTAAAAGTCTTTGCCAAAAAATAATTTAAGGAAGAAGGGTACTTGTCTGTATGAGCGATAAGGTATTGAAAACAAGACTGCGCATCTTCAAACCTAGAAAGTTGGTACTGACAAATGCATTCTTTGTATCTGGCTTCATGATTTCCTGGATCTTCAGCCAGCCCTTTAACATACTGCTGAAGCGCTTTATAATAATTACCAGACTGATAATTTATCCCCGCTTGTTTTAAAATCCCTTTTTGTGCAAATGTGTCTCCAATACCCAAGAAAAAAACCAACAATAATATTCTAATATGCATCAGTGTATAACTATTTATTTATCTTTACAACAACAATAATAAGCTTCCGTACGTAAAAATAAAAAATTTAATGCGTATTAAATGAGAATTCTACAATATAAATTTTATTTACTTATTGCTGCCCAACTGTTTTTATGGATGGGTTCAAGTGCCCAAGACATTCAATTTTCACAATTTTATTCGGCCAATATATATCAAAATCCTGCCTTCGCAGGTTCCTCACATTATTCACGATTCATGGCCCATAGTAGATTACAATGGCCAAAATTGAACAAAATTGAACCCAATGGCGGGAAATTTTTCACCTATATGGGCGCCTTTGATACCTATCTCCCAAAATACAAAAGTGGAATTGCATTCATGGCTTTGAGAGACGAAATTGGTTTGAATAGAATCAATACTACAGAATTCCATGCTATGTACTCCTATGAAGTAGACATTAACAACAGGTTTACTTTCAGGCCAGGCATTCAATTGGGCATCGCTCAAAGAAACTACGACTATCAAAACCTACTTTTCCCAAGAGAACTTGACGACAATGGATTAAATGGGGTCAATTACAATCCAAATTTTGGGACTCAAAAAATCTACCCTGATGTTTCTGCAGGATTCTTGTTTTACGATAATGCATTTTGGGTTGGGTATTCTGCTCACCATATCAACAATCCTAATATTGCTACAGTAGGGATTAGCAAATTGCCGGTCATCCATGATATCACAGGAGGTTACAAAATAATTTTACATACCAAAAGCACACTCAACTATAGAACTAGTGACAAAGTTGAGGTATCTATTACCCCTACCGTACACTATAAGTTCCAAGGCAAGGCGGATCAAGTAGATGCTGGTGTTTATGGTATATTTGATTGGTTCCTGGCGGGCATTTGGTATAGAGGTATCCCTTTCAAAAAATACGAAAAGCTGAAGTATATAAATAATGAATCAATGGTGGCCCAAGTAGGCTACCGTTGGGACCGTTTTACAGTGAACTATAGTTACGATTTTGTGGTTTCCAAACTAGGAGGCATTAGACAAACAGGGGGAGCACACGAGATAAATATTACTTATATCTTTAAGCCACACGTAAGAATCGGCCCATCGAAGCCAACAAAACGTCTTCCTTGTCCTGATTTTGAGAGACATATCTTCTTAGAAGATGCATCTCAACCAAGCCCATAAATTGGTATATTAATTTTTTATAGTATTGAAAGAAACAGTATTTACACTGGAAGATATTGATCTTCTAGATTTTCTAGGTGCAGACAACCAAAACATTAAGGCCATTGCTCAATCATTTCCAAAAGCCAAAATTATAAGCAGAGGTAATGAGTTAAAGATTAAAGCAAGTGCCACAGAAACCAAGCAGATCCAAGAGCTCATAGGGGCTTTGCTGTCTCTATATAAAAAGAGAAAGGCTATTACACCAGAGCTTATTACCGAATACGTAAAACCAAGTCCTAAAAAGATTACATCATTAGATGAATCAGACAAAGACGAAGGAGATGTACTGCTATATGGTACCAGAGGCCTTATCATCAAGATCAAGACCGAAAACCAAAGAAAATTAGTTAAAGCTATTGCAGAAAACGATCTTGTGTTCGCAGTCGGCCCAGCAGGCACGGGAAAGACATATACGGCAGTGGCTCTCGCAGTAAAAGCTCTCAAAGACAAACAGGTCAAGAAAATTATATTCACACGGCCAGCCGTGGAGGCAGGGGAAAACCTTGGATTTCTGCCAGGAGACCTCAAAGAAAAACTAGACCCCTATTTGAGACCGATCTACGATGCTCTCGAAGATATGATTCCTAGCGAAAAGCTAAAGTTCCTAATAGAAACCAATGTGATAGAAATAGCCCCATTGGCCTATATGAGGGGCCGTACACTGAACAATGCTTTCATTATTTTGGATGAAGCCCAAAATACGACACCCCTACAATTGAAAATGTTCTTAACCCGAATGGGACCTTATTCTAAGGTGTTTATCACAGGCGATAAATCTCAAGTAGATCTACCTACTAAACAAAAATCTGGACTCATCCATGCGATGGGAATCCTCAAGAATGTATCGGGAATTGGATTTGTTGAACTAGATGGCTCCGACGTACTACGTCACAAGTTGGTAAGAAGCATTATCGGTGCCTACGAAAAAGATGATGCTAACAAGGAAAAAGCATAAGTAACAAATCAACACTCAATAATAGTTTTAACAATGATTGAATCAAAAAAGAGAGCTGCTATTTTTGACATGGATGGCGTACTGGTCGTGAACATGAAATATCACGAAGAGGCCTTCTATGAGTTTGGCAGGAGACACGGGATTGAGATTACCCCTGAATTTTTCCATAAAAACATTACAGGAAGTACCAATGAGCTTATTATGCCTAGAATATTTGGCAATCAAATTAGCTCACATGAAATCAAACTAATGGCCGATGAAAAAGAAGCCATCTATAGAGATATGTATCTCCCCCATCTGAAAGCGACCGATGGTTTGATCGAATATCTAGAGTTTCTAAAAACAAATCACATTGGTATGGCAGTGGCTAGCAATGCCCCCATGGAAAACATCCGCTTTATCGCCGATGCGCTTAATTTGGATACCTATTTCTCTCACATGCTCAATGGTGAAAGTGTAGTTAACCCAAAACCGGCTCCAGATATGTTCCTGAAATGCGCCCAACTTTTAGGTGCTAGCCCCATAGATAGTGTGGTTTTTGAAGATGCACCGGGAGGGATCAGAGGCACACATGCTGCAGGAATGCGCGCCGTAGCACTTCTTACTTCTCATGATAAAAGTGAGCTCATCGACGCACACTTATATGTTAATGATTTTACAGACAAAAGACTCTACGATTTCTGGAAGTAACGATACCTCAAACAGGAAAATCCTCTCCCCATTGGGTTTGTATTCTTAAAAAATTGGCAATTACTATAGTCATTCTGCACTTGATTTTAGCAAATTATATCTCAGCGCTCTTCATTCTGGCAAATTAGTGCTATCTTTATATACCATTCACCTAAAAGAGTATTTATCATTTCAAAAACAAAAAGAATGACATCATCACAGATATCACCAAATTCAATAATAAAAATCGGAGACTTGGCTCCAGACTTTAAGGCAAAGGATCAAGATGGGAATGAAATATCTTTAAGTCAATACAGAGGTAAAAAGGTTGTTCTTTATTTCTACCCAAAAGACGATACTCCTGGCTGCACCATGCAGGCCTGCAATCTGAGGGACCATTATAGCCGTTTCATCGAAGCAGGCTACATTATACTTGGTGTAAGTAGCGATGATGAGGCTTCCCATAAGGCATTCAAAGCCAAATATTCTCTACCCTTCTCTCTAGTCGCTGACACAGATAAATCCATCAACAACAATTATGGAGTTTGGGTCGAGAAAGAAAAAGAAGGAAAGAAATACTTTGGTACTGCCAGAACTACTTTCGTAATCGACGAGAATGGCTTGATCAACAAAATTATAGATCAAGTAGATACTAACGCACATTCTGACCAACTCTTATAACATAGATTATTTCCATAAAAGAGAAAAGCACATTTATAGAATACTTCTCTCTTTACTAACTTAACTAACGGAGATTTTATTCCCAATATTAATCGTGTGCACCGACAACCACACGAATGTTGATTTTTACCAATATTCCTCCTCAAAAACAAAAGCTCGTGCTTTTGTCTTCAAGATTTATCTTCAACTAAAAAAACAAAAATGGCTGACAAACAGGATTTAGATTTCACCTACACTACCATCGACAAAATATTCCGTCTGAGTATGGGAGAAACGGGTGATTACAGCGGTGCCAAATATGACGGAGATTTCTCCATGTCTTTGGAAAGTGCACAACTTGCAAAACACAAGTTTATTGCAGACAGCCTCAATATTAAGAAAGGCAGTAAGGTCCTCGACATGGCTTGCGGCTGGGCCCCTTTTTCAAAATACATTGTGCAGCAACGAGGAGCTACTAGCATCGGGCTTACTTTATCCCAAGGTCAGGCAGAGGCGTGTCAAAAAAATGGCATGAACGTTATTGTGAAAGACTGTCGCTATGTGAAACCTGATGACTTTGGCACCTTTGATGCCATTACATGTATTGGCGGTCTAGAGCATTTCTGTTCTGTGGAAGAATATCAAGCAGGTAAACAAGAAAAAATATATAAAGATTTTTTCCAAACACTTTATGATCTTCTACCAACAGGTGGGCGGTTTTACATGCAAACCATGACCTTTAGTAAAAACATGGTTCCCTTTGAAGAGCTGGATCTAGCTGCGCCAAAGGATTCTGCCGCTTATGTGCGCGCGCTTATGGTAAAACAATTCTCTGGCTCTTGGTTGCCTTATGGCCCAGAAATGGTGATTAGAAATGCAGAACCACAATTCAGACTCATCTCCAAAAGCAGTGGAAGGCTTGACTATATAGAGACTATTGGTCAATGGAGAAAGAAATTTAGAAAGTTTAATTTCAAAAAATATTGCTTATTCCTTTCTTTAGTTCCCAGGTATATCATAGACAAAGAATTTAGACATCTAGTAGCAATATTCAGAGTAAGCCCTAACAGAGTTTGTTTTGAAAAAGAAATCATGGACCATTACAGATTGGTTTTCGAAAAAATATAATCCACTAAAGCATTAAATGGTGTGATAGAAAACAGGATCAATACCCCTTTTCTTTGGGGTATTGACCTTCCTCTTAGTGCTATAATTGTTTCTGTATCTCTAGATTCAATAAAGTGGGTATTTAACCCAGAATACGTATTAGAAATTTACTACGACAAAATGCTAATCATAATCAAATTCATTTCGATACTCGTTTTTCTTCATTCATT
>CAMFLX010000085.1 GCA_945957555.1 uncultured Cytophagales bacterium | reverse complement strand
ACACCATCCTCAGCAATCAAGGTGCACACGTCACTTTAGTCTCTGACGGTAAAGAAGCCCTTGAAAAACTCAAAAAGGAGCCATATGATCTTGTTGTCACAGATATGCAAATCCCCAAAATCACAGGTGGAGAGTTAGTAGCGTTTATGAAGGAGAATAACATATCCTGCCCAGTCTTGATCGTATCAGCAACGCCGACACAATTAAAATATCAGGTTCCGACATTCCTGAAACCATTTAAAGAACACGATTTTGTTTCTAAAGTAGCAGAGGTATTGCAAATAAATGTAGAGGCTGGAGCACTTATTCAAGAGACTCATGTAAGCCTAGAGGAAGACCAAAAAACATTCATTGAAATGTACATCAAAGAACTCAAAGAGGCTTTAGAGGGAGACGAAAATCAAAGCAAACAAGTACATGAGGTGAATCACAAACTCATCCCATTCTTAATATACCATAAACACGAAATCATGGTGCCGCGCCTGAAACAATTAGAAACATTGATAGAGCTCAACGCAGAAGAAACACGCATCGATGCCTTTGCAAACCAGATACTTGCAGAACTCGAAATGCTCAGTCACTAGAAAGGGATAGATGCAGAAGCAAAACAATCTGTTAGTTATTTAATAAGTAATGTTATAGTAGTTAAGTTTGTTATAAAGCGTTTTTCTTGTCATTCCTAGCATGGTACACGCTTTCGATTTGTTATAGTTACATTTAGCTAGCACTTTTAGGATATTTTCTTTTTCCTCGTGTTCCTTTTGCTTTTTAAGATCAAATACAGGCGCATCTGCACCTGTTTGGCTGTCATCCAAGCTATAGATTTCCCTAGGCAAACATGATGCTGTCACATAGTCTCCATGGGCTAACAACACAGCGCTCCGCACCATGTTTTTCATTTCCCTTAAATTACCTGGCCAATTGTAAGCCCTCAGTAGCACCCAAGCATCTTCATCAATTCCTAGCACATTTCTGTTCAATTGTTCGTTAGCCAGCTTGAAAAAATGATCCACAAAGATCGGCAAGTCCTCTTTTCTATTTCTGATGGGTGTAAGTTCTATCTTAAACTCATTAAGCCTATGGTAGAGGTCTTCCCTAAATTCCCCAGACTTTACTTTTTGAATCAAATCATCATTGGTTGCTGCCAACACCCGAACATCTACCTCAATTTCCTTATTGCTTCCTGTTCTTCTTACTTTTTTCTCTTGTAATACCCGCAAAAGCTTCATTTGCATGTCAATATTCATATTTCCGATTTCGTCAAGAAACAAAGTCCCTTTGTCGGCAAACTCAAAGTAACCTTCCTTATCCATCTTGGCATCGGTAAACGCACCCTTTGAATACCCAAAGAACTCGCTTGAAAACAAAGAATCAGACATTACTCCACAGTCAACAGCCAAAAAAACCTCGTCTTTACGATCGCTCAAACTGTGCACTGTTCGTGCCACATACTCTTTGCCGGTACCCGTTTCACCTTGAATTAAAACAGAAAGATTCGTTCCCGCAACTAATGTACAAAGCTGATGCGTTCTTTGGGCATCAGCACTCTTACCGAGGACGAATGATGATTTTCCGTTAGATCCTTCGTGGCGTTTAGGTGCAGGAATGTTTTCGGTTGAAGTTTTTGTGATAGGAAGTTGCAATGCATGCTTTATAGAGCTTAGCATTTCGTCTGGATCGATCGGCTTGGTAAGATAATCCAAGGCGCCAGACTTAAGCGCTTTAACAGCTATTTTCACATCCGAATAACCTGTGAGCAAAATATATTTGGTTTGTGGTGGGAATCTGCTTACCAGCTCCAAACCTGTAGTGTCGGGAAGTCTAAAGTCCACTAATAACAGATCATAAGTAGATGATTGCATTTTACGCATACACTCCTTACCATCAGCAGCCCATTCGGTCTGATAGCCCATCTTGTCCAAATAATTTAAGATGATCTTTCTAAATCCAGGATCATCATCTACAATGAGTAATTTCGGAGACATACTTTACAAATATAAAACAAAAAAGGGCAATACCATAAAGATATTGCCCTCACTCAAACGGGATTGAATAATTAACTAATGTACTTTTCGGGATTGATTATTGAACTATTAGTTATTGAGTGTTTTCCTTAATTTTTCCCCGTCATTGCGAACCTTTCGGTCTTTTGCTTTCCTTTACCTCAAAAACTCTTTTTTGAGGTAAAATCCAGACTACTTCTTAGTACTTTAAAATGTCCACTTTGTGTGTGAGACGAATACCAACTCTAAAATGTAATATGATGACTTTCTCATAATCAACTAAATTATTATTTATTACATTTTATATATATGTATACATGCTTCATGCCAAAACATAAGTCTCTGTAAATTAACAATATAAAAAAAGTGTTTATGTGTAATAATGTATCCTTATGTATAATAAATATACAGTTGTATACAATATCTGTATTTGGCACTACTTGCACAAAATCTCTTATACCCCCTTATAGAACCCAAGTCAATCGTTCGTATTTCGTATTTTATTTTTATCTAAATTTGTTCTCATGAAGGATGATATTCGAACAAGTAAATTCCTGAGTTTGGTACTCAGGCATCAACCCCAGAGCATTGGCATAGTCCTAGATGAAAACGGATGGACAGATGTGAGCTTGCTTATTGAAAAAACCAATAAGACAGGAATTGTACTTGATTTTGAAACGCTCAAACATATTGTAGAAACTAATCCCAAGAAAAGATTCGCTTTCAATAGTGATCTCACAAAGATTAGAGCCAGTCAAGGGCACTCTGTGGAAGTTGATCTTGGCTATGTGCCGCAAAAACCACCAGAGGTTCTATACCATGGCACAACCGACTCTGCCCTAAGCTCCATTATGCAAACTGGTATAGAAAAACGAAGCAGGCAACATGTACATCTCAGCAAAGACGAAGAAACTGCAATCAAAGTAGGCCAGAGACATGGAAAAGCAGTGATTCTACAAGTATTGGCGCAAAAAATGTTTGATGAAGGGTTCCAATTCTTTCTATCTGACAACGGTGTCTGGCTTACCGATGAGGTTCCCGTTAGATTTATTAAGACCTAGCTCAAAGGACAATAACTAATCTTGAAAATATGCCCCAAAATTATTATTTTTGATCATAGGGCTTCATTGAGTTGAGGGTCTACAACATCTAATATTTATTTATAAATATATTATGAAAATAGGCATATATATCCCAGGACTCGGGCAAGCATTTCTGCAGCAATCTACAGCGAAATACGCCTCAAGGTTTATGCGAGAATTAGACCAAAACTCAGAAAATCATTCACTGAAGTTTTATCTAAAACAAGAGAAGGAATATTATGGCGAAGACGCCAAGCTGGAGACCAATGTAGTATCCATTATTAAAAAAGATGGCGACAAGGAAGAAATCTTTTATAGATTTTATGACTTCAATTACGCAAAGATCCTTACCGACAAATTTACCTGCTCCAACATCTTTATGAAAGCGATTTCGCTCTTTGGAGTAGTAATTTCGAAACTGCCGATCGTGATCTCTTGCTTGCTTTTTACAAAAAAGGAACAGAACTATGCTGGCCGATTTCGGTGGATCTCATTCTACACGCTTTTTATGCTTCTCCTTTTGGCATTGTTTGGTGTTAGTCTCATCCCTTCTGCAATTACTATATTTACTGAGCTCATCGGCCAGATCAACAGCACTAAAGGCGTTAAGGAGTTGTTTCGTCTCGACTGGAAGAACTCTAGTTTTTATGCCTATCTGCAACTCATCTCTTTAAATTTGGTAGCTGTATTTACAGTGCTTTATACCATTTTCCCGTCCGCAAAAGATTTTGTTTCGTTGTTGGCTTCAGAATTCGTCTCAGCCAACTATTACTTGACCTTTGGGCAGCAGTCTCAAACCATTCATGGCAACCTAGATATGCTCGTTGAATACATCTCTGAGAAAGAGGCTCACGAAAGCAAATTTCACATCCATGCTTATAGCTTTGGTTGTATCATTACCTTAGACTATATATTCCCCCTATCTAACAACGTATCCTATCGTATCCAAAAAAGGCTAGAGGCTATAGTTACTACAGGTTGCCCTTACGACTTCATCAATCACTACTACCCTCGATTCTTTAAAAGCCGCAATCAGACCATGTCTGATCAGTTCAAGTGGTACAATATATTTTCGATCTCTGATGCGCTTGGCACCAATTTCAGAAATAACAATAAGTCAACAACTGCCGAATATGGTATCAGCAATATTTTACAACTTCCCATCAATATTAAATATGAAATAAGCAATGCTAACCCTTTTAGTATGCTCAACTTTATCATGCTTTATTCGCTCAAAGCACATCAGATGTATTGGGACGAGACTTATTCGGGTCAAAGCTGCATACGCCCATTGGTCTTAAAAATGAAAGAAGACGGGATGATAGAAAAAACCTAGACAATTATCTCTTGGCCATCATAAGCTAAACTGATATTTGGTGGTAACATTTTGTTTACATCTTCATGACAACCCAATTTATGGCTTATATGTGTAAAATAGGTTTGTTTTGCATTGATACGCTGGGCAAACTCTATTGCCTCAACAAAAGTAAAATGAGAGATATGTGGTTCATGTTGTAAGGCATTTATAACAAGCACTTCTGTGCCGCTTAGTTTTTCAATTTCGGCTTCACTTATGGTTTTGGCATCGGTTATGTATGAAAAATTCTTGATTCGAAATCCTAATACTGGCAATTTATAATGCAATACCTGTATCGGAATAATCTCAAGACCTTGTATTTCGAACGGTTTATTCCAGATCTCATGTGTATGCACTCGAGGGATGCCTGGATACTTATTACTTGCAAAAATATAATGATATTCAATCATCAATTGATCTATAACACGCCTTTCTGCATATATAGGCATGTCTTTGTCGTATTTGTGATTGTAAGCTCTTATGTCATCTAAACCGGAGGTGTGGTCCCTATGTTCGTGTGTAAAAAGAATCGCATCAAGTTTAGTTACATTAAACTTGAGCATTTGTTGTCTAAAGTCGGGCCCAGTATCGATCACCAAGGTTAGGTTGTCGGTCTCTATTAAAACAGAAGATCTAAGGCGCTTATCCCTCTCATCCAAAGACTTACACACTTGGCAGTCACAAGCAATTACCGGAACGCCCTGTGAAGTCCCAGTACCGAGAAATCTAACTTTCAATGTTGAGTTGGTTTTGAGCTAGTTCTAGATAAAACACTTTATTCTTATCCTCCATCTTGGCAGTGTCTAAAGGAACATTCTTCAAGATATCCACCAAACAGTTTATCTTTCCCTCCAAAGAATAATACTTGTTCACTACGACTACCTTTTGGTCATTAAGTACACAATAGCCAGATTTAAAAGTACCCTTTTCAAACCGTAGCACATAATCTGATTGAGAAAATACATCTTCTATTTTACTTAGAAAATGAGGAGTGTATTTAATCTGCATTTTTTAGTGCGTATATTTCTTTACAGTTTCTACCAGTACATCAAAATTAATAGGTTTAGGTAGAAATTCATCAAAGCCTACACCCTTGAGGTAATCCACGGTATAATTGGCAGAATTCCCTGTAATGGCAATCACTGGAACTTTGGCCTTATCTGTATCCTCCATGGCCCTGATCTGTTTGATACACTCTATACCACTCATTACTGGCATATTGATATCTAATAAAATTACGTCAGGGGTTTTCGTGTCTAAGTATTTGATCACCTCTAAGCCATTCTTAACGCTATCAATTTCATAATTCTGAAACTGAAGGATCTTCTTTGTAAGATTCTGTATAACAGAACTATCTTCTGCAATTAATACTTTTTTCATTTTTCCTGTTTTAGCAAATACCTGTAATTCTCAAAATAGTTACTGAAAATATCCAACAAAAACCTAATATCTTGATTTAAATTGTCAAATTTATCATTTTTTATGTTATTTTCAATATACTGGGCAAATTTAGAAATCCTATCTAGTCCTAAAGTGCCAGCTGTTCCCTTAATGGTATGAAGTGCTGTTTTAATAAGAGCCACATTATTTTCTTTCATGCCACTTACCAAATTATCAATGAGCCCTTGTGCCTCCCTATTGAAATCCTCAAAAATTTCAAGAAGCATGTCTTCGCCTGCCATGTTTTTTAAAGAATCTATGGTGTCTTGATTCAGCATTTTATATTGCTCTGGCGAAAACGAAATTGATTTGGCCTCTGCTTCAATCTCAGGCAGCAATGGTGCTCCTGCCTCTTCTAAGCGCACCCATTGTTTGATCTTAGTAAGTAAGGGCTCAGGTCTTATCGGCTTAGATAAGTAATCATCCATGCCAGAGCTGATAAATCGCTCTTTATCTTCCTGCATCGAGTAGGCTGTCATTGCGATAATAGGTGGTAGTTTCTTGTCCAATTTACGAATATGTTGCGTTGCAGTGACACCATCCATTTCTGGCATTTGTATGTCCATAAGCACAACATCATAAGTATTTTGTCTGACCTTGTCTATCGCCTCCTTGCCATTTGTCGCATAATCTACTTTACATCCTGTTTTCTTAAGAATTTCTCCACCTACCATTCGGTTCACCTTATTGTCGTCCACTAAAAGGATTTTGGGAGTATAGGTCGTAAACGACAATTGTTTAAGGCTTTGGCCCTCTGGGGATAGTTTTTCAGGAATAACTTCAGATGTTTCTGCCTCAAATGTAAACCAGAAGGTACTGCCCTTGCCCACCTCAGAGTTCACACCTATATTACCCCCCATAAGGCTTGTAAGCTGGCGAGAAATTGCTAAACCAAGTCCAGTGCCGCCATAACTCTTAGATGAGGTATTGTCGAGCTGTTTGAATGCATCAAAGAGCAGATTAATGCCCTCTTGTGCGATACCAATACCGCTATCTTGTACTTCAACCATAAGAATGTTTTTCTTGTGATTGTAACCCAAATATTTTACAAATATCTTAACACTACCTCTGTCTGTAAACTTGATTGCATTAGAGGTGAGGTTTGATATGATTTGCAGCAAACGGGTCTCATCGGCCAACACGTAGCGTGGTGCTTTCTCATCATAATAATATTTAAAGTCAATACCCTTGATGAGGGCCTTTTGCAGGAACAATGAATGGATTTTGTTGATGGTGTCCTTTAAATCAACTGGGGTGAAACGCAACTGCATCTTTCCAGCTTCCAATTTGGACAAATCCAAAATGTCATTAAGTATCGCCAATAACGTTTCCGACGATTTTTTAAGGGTATCTACATAATCCTTCTGCTCGGTATTAAGAGATGTTTCAGCCAAAAGATCGATCATCCCTATGATACCATTCATAGGAGTACGAATTTCGTGACTCATGTTTGCAAGGAAGGACTCTTTGGTTTTAAGGGATTTTTCAGCAATTTCTTTGGCCTTGAGGAGTTCTCCAGAAGCCTTTTTGAGTTCGGAAATATCCCTTGCTACGCCATCAATTGCTACAGGCTTGTAGTTGTTGTCAAAAATGATTCTGATGTTAGAGATTGTGGGTATGAACCGACCATCTTTGGTTTTAATGTTCACTTCAAAGTTCCGAACGGAACCTCTTGTTAAGAGTTGTTTGAGGTGTTTTTCTTGTTTTTTAGGATTTTCATAATAATTAAAGATCCTTTTGCCGATCATTTCTTCAGGAGAAAAACCTGTCAGGTCCTTTACTGAGGGGCTAATCATATCAATAACTCCATCTATATCGGTGCGATAATAAATATCTTGAAAACTCTCAAAAATATCCCTAAACTTCTCCTCGCTTTCGCGCAAAGCTAGTTCTGTTTGTTTCTTTTCTGTAATGTCGTGGGTAATTCCAGAGACCTCTACTATTTTTCCTTCATTATTGAAAATTGGATTGAGATAAGTCTCTCTCCAAGTAATCTTGGGCCCGTCTTCCTCCTTAATATAAGTTTCGTAATGTTGTGGAGTGCCTAAAAACGCTTGCCTGTACCGCTCAGTTATAAATGGTCGAAACTCTTCTGAAGACAATAAGAGCCTTGGCTCCACGACCCTTGTGTCGAGCTGCGGTCTGGATTTATGTAATTTATAAATCACATCAGAGTAGTTTTTATTAAAAGAAGTGAGCTCTTGTTTTGTATTAATAGACCAAATCAAATGCTGAGAACTTTCAAAAATAGAGTTCAATTTTGCTGATTGGTTTTGGATCTTTTCTTCGAACCTTTTTCGTTCGATAGCTAAAGCGATCTGCCCCGACACAAAATCAAGCATGTTAAGATGTCGTTGTCTATACTTGTTGCGATCGCTATAGCTCTTTACGGCAATCACCCCGATGATCCGATTGTCCACCTTGAGTGGTACTCCCATCCATATCTTTGGAATCCGATTAAGAGGCTCTATGGTTTTGCTTTCAACAAGCTTTAAAATATCTTCTTCTTGTAAGAATATAGGCATTTGCATCAAAAGCGAATATTCCGTAAGGCCATTTTGCAATATCCTCGACGGATAGTTTTTAATGCCAGGCATATTCTCATCTATATAGCAGGGGAAGTTAATACGGTTGTCTTCTTTCTCGTCATAAAGTGCTACGTGAAAGTTGTTTACATCTATGTACTTCTTGAGCAACTTGTGGATTTCCTGAAACAAAGTATCAAGATTATCACTCTTGATAGCCAGGTTCGCGATTCCAAGATATAAGTTTTGAGCTCTTTCTGCCCTAACCTTATCCGTATTGTCATAAAATAGACCTCTAAATTCGGTTGGCTTGCCATCTACAATCTTACAGTTCACACTACCCGTAACGTAGATGATCTTATCGCCTTTGGTTACAAATACAGAATCAAATGTATCTATTTTGTCACCAGCTTTGATCCTATCTAGTACCATCATGGTATCTTTGCGGTGCTCTGAGGCTATGATCTGATCGAACGTTAGTGATTCTATTTCTTCATCTGTATAGCCTAATACGTTCTTCCAGGCATTGTTTACAAAGGTAAACTTGAGATCTGTTGTAAAGATCTGGATTAAGTCATTGGCATTGTCAAATAGGTCTTGTAGCTTTTTATTACTTTCCCTTAGTGCTCTAGCAACTCGAGTGCTTTCGGTAATGTCTTCGCCCATTAAGGATACGGACCTAAACTGATGGGAGCTGTCTGCAATCATAATGGTATTAAAGGCAAAAGTATGTACGTCGCCATACTTGGATTTTATTTTTGCCTCAAACTTATTTAGAAATGCATTCTCTTGGCTCAGATTACTGAAATCAATATTTTTATCCCTAATCTCAAAAAAGGCGGAAAACTCTTTACCTATAACATCTTCTTTTTTAATGCCTATAAGTTTGCTAAAGAAATTGTTACAGTATTTGACTTTCCCATTCACATCTACAATGAACACAACCAAGTTGAGTTTGTCATAAACCTTTTGCAATCTGTTTTCTGACTCCTTCTCTGCGACTTCCTCTCTGAGCTTTTGCTCAGCGATTTTATGTTCCGTAATGTCATGATTATATACAATTAGTACATCTTCGGCATGGTATTGACCTTTGTTAAGCGTAATGGCCCTGTGTTTTACTTTTAAATCCCGTACGTCTTGGATATGATATTCGTAGCGTTTTAGTTTTCCTTTGTCCCAAACATTTTTGAGCACCTTGCCAAATTCCTGCTTATCGTAATTACTGTGGAAACAAATCTGGTTGAAAGATTCACCTACCAAATATTTTTTTTCACCGCCAAATTCCTCGATAGCGATTTTATTGGCATTGACAATGTTCCCTTCTTTATTTAGGATAAAAGTGGGCGTTTCACTGGAATCAAAAAGCCCCCTATAGCTTTCCTCAGAAGATTTTAATTTTCTATTGGCGATCCACAAGTCAGTAATGTCATGGGCAAGCCCTTGTACTATTTTACGTCCGCTGGCAACCACCAATTTGTTGTGATACTTGAGAATCCTCTTTTGCCCTTGTTTGTTGAGTACTTTCATGTACCCTGTTTCTGTACCATCTTCAACGATCCTACTTAGATATTCATCAAACTTGCCCTTAACTTCTGGTGCTAGCAAGTCCCTGATGTTCTCAATATTATTAGAAGGTGCAAAATCTGACAATACTTTGTTTAAACCCAATATCTTACCGTTGAGATCGTGAATGAATATGAAATCATGAGTGTTTTCATTCACCAATGCAACAAACTCACTATTGGTACTTACAGCACTTTGGCCATCAAGCTGTATTCCAGACATCATTTGCATGTCCTGGATCTGCTTCTTGAGCCGTTGGTTTTCGCTCAATAACTGCTCCCGTGTCTTTTTAGAACTATCTGCCATTTGTTTATTGCATTAATAATCTATTTTCTGGATATTGCTTTGCCAATCAGCAAATACTTGCGTGGCGGCATCCAATTTAATATGAACAAAAGGTATCTTTCTTTGTGATAAATCATCCAGCTTGATCTCGTCGTATATCAGTTTGTCATCGAAACCAATATTTGCAGCATCTAAGCGTGTATTTGCATAAAAAACTTGTTGTGGCCGAGCCCAATAAATCGCTCCCATACACATAGGGCATGGTTCGCAAGAAGTATACAGGATACACCCATTTAGCTGAAAAGTATTTAAATTTTTACAGGCATCCCTTATCGCAACCACCTCAGCATGTGCAGTAGGATCATTGGTTGAAGTAACCTTATTATACCCTTCCCCCACAATTGCTCCATCCTTTACTATGATGCATCCAAAAGGTCCACCAAAACCATTTTCCATTCCATATTTTGAAAGCGCAACTGCTTTGTGCAAATAATATACGTGTGTGTCTTCCATGCTTAATACCGAGTCCTAAATTTATAGAATTTAACTTAGATTTCGGGCAAAACTTTCAAAACGCATTTACAAATCTGAAATATTCCCAAGATAAGTACCCATCTGCCATACAGTTTCATCCACTTGTTAAGTACGCATATGGCAAAAAGCCCAACGAAACACTCTAATTATCCTTTTATAAAGCTCTAATCGCCACTTACTAAAAGCGAATATACTAGCTCACAAGACCTGCGTATATTTGAATATAAATCGGAGAGAGATTTAAAGTAGGGTTGATTGAGGCGGAATAAGACGGGTTGATTATAGAGGGGTTTTAAATATACCGCCACCGGTGAGGGGTACACAGTGCAAGGAGGTGGCGGTATTATCTACGAATTTGAACAAATAGGGTTAATTGTTTTTCATATTATTGATTTTGGATATGCTCAGTTTTCTAAACTGAGCATATTTTTTTATTTTTACCGCAAACGGAATTCCATGCAAGCTATACAAATGGTAGATCTGAAAGGTCAATACCTTAAAATTAAACCAGAAATAGATGAGGTTATACAAAATGTGATTGATGAGTCCGCTTTTATTAAAGGCAAGCAAGTCAAAGATTTTGAGAGGGAAATTGCCGCCTACACTGGGGCAAAACACTGCATTTCGTGCGCCAATGGCACTGATGCTTTACAAATTGCCTTAATGGCCCTCAATATCAGGGAGGAAGATGAAATCATTGTTCCTGCATTTACCTACATTGCGACCGTGGAAACGGCAGCTCTACTTCGTATCAAAATCATTTTGGTTGATGTGGACCCTGATACCTTCAACATCGATCCTCTAAAACTCGAAGAAGCCATCACCTCCAAAACAAAAGCCATCATACCTGTACACTTGTATGGACAATGTGCTGACATGGAATCGATCATGCACATTGCTCAGAAATATAATTTATCTGTCATAGAAGACGCTGCACAGAGTATTGGAGCTACCTATATTTCTACCAATGGTAGTATGAATAAGGCTGGTACTATTGGCACTATTGGATGCACCTCATTTTTCCCCTCCAAAAATCTTGGTTGCTTTGGAGATGGGGGGGCTATGTTTATTAACGATGATGCTTTAGCGCTTAAAGCAACTATGATTGCCAACCATGGGCAAGCAAAGAAATATACTCACGAGATTATTGGGATAAACTCTAGACTTGATACACTCCAAGCTGCTATTTTGAGCATAAAACTCAGAAAACTGGATGAATATATCCTTGCGAGGCAAAAAGCTGCTGAATACTATGATCTACATCTTGATCAAAGCAAAGTAGTCATTCCGCAAAGAAGTGCTGCTTCAAGTCATGTCTTCCACCAGTATACTTTAAAAATAAAAAACCAAGATAGGGACATCCTAAAAACCAAGCTTCAAGAAAGCGGCATTCCAAGTATGGTGTATTACCCTTTGCCAGTCCATTTACAGCCAGCTTTTTCAAGCTTAGGATATAAAAAAGGCGACTTCCCTGTTGCAGAACAACTGTGTTCTAAAGTGATTTCACTACCCATGCATACCGAACTCAGTGAGGAGCAATTGGCTTACGTTACCAAACATGTTAATCTGTTTGCCTAGTTTACTCACTTGGGTACCCAGAACCACGCCTGCCTACTGATATTCTCAAGATTATGTGGGAAAATGAAGTTATATCGATCGGAGATTAAAACACTCAGCTCTTGTTGATTTTGAGCAATTTTTGCTTTTTCCAAGGCGTAGCGCTTGACATCTTTGCAAATCTTTTCTATATCTAAAGACTCTTGCTTACTAAGTTCAGGAAATAGTCCCCTGATTCGTGCAGAAAGTTTTTCCGCAGGATTGTTTTCCCATTCCAGACTCAGATCGAGCGCCTCGTTTAATATATGACGAGATATATTCATAGAACAAAGATATCAAAAGACCTTAAATTTATCGTGCTGCGTTTAAATATGGGATAGGATTTACATAAAACATTTTTTTCAAGCCTTGCACGCCTCCATCTACTTGCCAGAAATATGGAATTAATGTAGCTATGGAATAATGTAGGTGGGGTGCTTTGCCTTTTGCATTTCCAGTAGTGCCTACACTACCAATAAGCTCTCCGGGCGATGTCCATGAAAATACTCTGGTATTTATTTCTTTCAAATGGGCATAATAATGAATGCGCCATTTAGGCCCCAGCACCAATACTACATTGCCTCCCATACTTATTTCTCCGATATAAATCACCATGCCATGTGTCGTAGACACTACCCCTGTGCCCTCCTTTGCAAAAATATCGACCCCTTTATGTACCCCAGAGCGACCCCAGGGGTAATACCAAAACGATTTTTGATGGTAGCTGCCTTTATTAGCGCCTAATACTGGTATCACAAAACGCTGTGGTAGGGCAAAGCCAAAGCCAAGGAGGATAAGACACAATAGCCAAAACCAAACTCTTTTATATATTGAAATTTTCTTTGTGGTCGTCATACGTAAGCTTATAGGCTACTAAGATCTGACGATGTTCGCATTTTTACAAACATTACAATAATAACTCCATGATACTTTCAAAACAAAAAGGGAGCTAACCCTACAGTTACCCCCCTTTTTGTTTTCTATTATTAATATAAATTATTCTTCAGCCACTTCGATTTTAACTGAAACAGCAGTTGTGCCATAAAGAAGAGTACAAACATACAATCCCTTGGCCAAATTGCTTGCATCAATAGTTGTAATGTATTTACCTTTTCCATGTGGAGCAGAAACCATCAAGTCTTTTACCTTCCTACCTGTTGCGTCCATTAAAGTAATGGTCACATCGGCATCGTTTTGAATATAGTATTCAATATTGGTAATGGAGCTTGTTGGATTTGGGAAAACAGACAAGGATTCTTGTGCCGTAGTTTCCACATCAACATCGCTTGTTTCTGCAAATTTCACACCTTCCATTGGCCCAGTATACAAACCAGTAAGTGCTTCTGGAACCTCACGGAACGCAGAACCACATGGCCCAACACTTGCCTTAAAATAAGTGTAAGTGTTAGATGTAACCCTAAAGCCTGGGGACAATCTTACGAATGATCCCGCCTTGTACTTGATGTTACTTCCATTAAGTATATTTGCCGTGGAAGTTATGAAACTTGACGCCTCAAAAGTGGCTGTAGTTTGCTGTGTTCCAGAGAAACTTAAGGAGGATATACAGTTGTCAATTTGCGAACGCCATATACCACGACCAAAAGTTGCCGCATGCAAATAGCCTAGCTTTATTTCTAAGTCTTGTATAATTACATTTGGCAAGCTATTGTTGAAAGGAATCCATGTGCCAGCATCTAAAACATATGCTCCCACATCTGTACCTGCAAAGAGCTTAGTCGGAGCTGTAGATTTGAAAGCCAAACAATTTACAGGAATATTAGGTAATGCTCCTGATATATTAGTCCAAGTTGTACCGCCATTGGTCGTATTATACACTTTTGTTCCTGCACTGTAGCCACCATAGCAAACCCACACATTGTTCGCATTGGTGGGATCTATTAAAATCCTAGAAATCACTTGACTCACGGGTAATCCTGCCGAAACATTAGACCAACTTGTACCACCATTTGCTGTTTTATAAAGCGTAGTGCCTTTTGACAAGAAAATTATGTTAGTATTGGTCGTAGCGATATCAAAGTGATCAATATTGCCTCCTCCAATTAAGCCGTTAGAAATATTTGTCCAAGCTGTACCCTGATTGGTACTTCTATACAAGTTGGTATATCCCAAGAAAATTGTTGTATTCGTAGTTGGCGAAATCAAAATAGGAGTGATCCAATTGCCAGACTGACCACTTGGTGTGATCCCTGTAAACGTTGCTCCATTGTCAGTCGTTCTTACAAAGCTACCGTATTGGCTGCTCAGGTAAAATGTGTTGGTATTGGTTTGGTCTAAAGCACAATCCATACCATCAGCACCTTGTTCATGATAAAAGACGCCACCCTCCAAACGATTGGAACCATTGTCTTGAGCCCCAGTTACAAGTTTATTTATGTTTGTAGCATCAACACTTAATCTGTAAGGTTGCAAAATCTGCAATCCATTCCAAATTGTTACCCAATCAGCCGCCGCATTAGTAGACCTGCTTATTCCTCCATCGCTCCCACAATATATGGTGCCACCTACATATTCCAAAGCATGTATATCTGCATGTGTATAATTGCCAGCACCAGCACCAGGCTCATACCAGTCTGAGGTGTAAGTCAATGTGGTACCACCATTGGTGGACTTCCAGCAACTAATTCCACCAGTGTGGACTTCTTCAGCGTTTGATGGAGATACGGCAATGGCCAAATCATAACCGGCCTGGCTACTGTTGTCATTGCCAGTAGTAGAATACCCTAATATGTTGGGAGTATTTGAACGAAGGGTAAAACTAGTACCTGAATTGGTTGATCTGTATATACCACCAAATTGTCCTGTAGCTGGTACGGTACCCTGCAAAATATAAACGTATGTAGAATTGGCTGGCGTTACTGCAATTGCAAGTCGACCAGAGGTTGGCACACCAGAAGTAATGGTGGTCCATGTTACACCTCCATCAAGCGATCTCGAAAAAGAACCATTGCGAGCTGCATAAACGGTATTAGGTGTGCCTGGCTGGAATTCAATGTCATAAGTAGTTCCAGAAAGCACCAATGTCCAGCTCACACCACCGTTTACAGTTCTGTACACACCACTAGTGGTGGCAGCCATCAAAATTTGGCTATTTGCAGGACTCATTACTAATTTATAACCTCTAACACCAGAAATGGTACCCCAAGACAAACCTGTTGATTGCCAAGTAAAACCATTATTTATGGATTTCAAAACACCAATCGAAGATGTTTGACCTCCGTCGCCATCGCCAGTAAGTATATATAGAGTCCTGTTGGTCGCTACTGATGTGGGATCAATAGCAATTCCAGAAACACCCAATGAAGAGATCCCATCTGTCAACGACACCCAAGAGTTGCCGTTGGTAAGGCTTCTCCAGAGACCTCCTGCTGGTGTACCTGCATATAAAATGGACGAATTACTAGGGTCGATAGCTAAACAGTTTACTCTACCAATACCGCCATTCCAACCCCCAGAGTTAGAATAAGACGTTGGGCCAACAGCTAACCAGTTCCCTTGAAAAGCTTCGGTCCTTAAACCTAACCTTGATTGTCTCAGATTATACTCGTATATCTCATTAAAATTTGCCTTTGCAACATCCATGATGTTACCATTGGCATCCAAACGATATTTATTGAACTCTTCCCAACGTTTGAATTGCTTATAGCCGGTACCTTTTCCTTTATCCTTATCTTTGTAGTAAGTCTCCACAGTCTCTACAATTTTTTTGAAATTTCGAGTATTGCTTTTCTCAATTATTTCAAGATAAGGTTGCCCCATCAAGCTACTCACACCAAACACTAGCAGTAAAACTACCGTGCCGAGAGCGCTAGATATGCCTCCTGTACTGAATCTTAATTTGTTTTTCATGACACAAAAATTTTTGTTTATGAGTTAGTGATTCAGTAATTATTTAGCTTCCAATAGCTGATTAAGCTTTGCTTTTAGGGCTTCAATCTCTTTGTTTTGTTGAATGGAATATAAGGTCAATTCTTCGATCTTTTGCAAAAGGGTAGTTTGCATCTCTCCTATTTTCACTCCATTAGCTTGCACGTCTGCTGCAGAAGGAACGTCTGGCAAGTGGTTGTTGGTTTTGATGAAAGACTCTACTTCTGATAGTGGTCGTAATTTGTAATTTTTAGCAAACACATAATCAGCCCAACCTGTTTCTACTACCAATTCTTTGGCCCTAATAGAACCATTTACCGAAAGCTTGTATGCTGTGGTAGTGGTAAAAGTTCCTATCCCAATATTGCCATTTGCAGTATTTACATTCAGCGCCCAGCCATATCCAGAACCGAAGAAACCTACATGATTATCGTTGGCCATACCAACAAATGCAACATCTGCAGTATTTGCTGAATTGCGGAACCAAGCACCTGAGCCATAACCTCCTGCGTCATTACCTAAACGGATCCTGCCCACTACATCTAACTTAAATCCAGGAGCTGTAGTGCCAATACCTACAAAACCGTTTGATCTCAATACGTTCAAACGATCGCCTCCTACGTTTAATCCCCAATCGCCTGCTGGATTTTGATAAGTCCAGCTGATACCTCCATTAGTTTGATATGCATAATATGAGGTACCTGTTGTGGTATTGTTTTTCATATACATACCAGTCCATGATGTGTTTGAACCTTCTATCTGAAGATTGACACCAACCGATGAACCATTACTCAAGTGTAGTGGGTACGAAGGTGTTGTAGTGCCAATACCCACATAACTACCTGCAGCAGTAGGGAATATGTTTTGCGCCTGTACTGATACTGTACCACTAAGACCTAACATAATAGAAAGACCCAGAACATTTTTTTTTGCATTTTTAACAAATGCATTTGCTACCAAATTGTTGAAATTTTTCATAAAAGAAATTTATTGATTAATTAATTGTTACAACACATATAATAGATTAACTATTAATAATATTAAATTATTACACCAAAACAAATCTGAAAAAACGGATATTAAGTAGGTGGTACATATCTGAGAAAACAAAATCGTCTCAGGTATCTCCAATAGGCATTGCCTTTTCAAAAACAGATAAATGCCATTATTAAATCTAATTACTTAATAAAAAGCAAGATGAACTATATTAAAAACTGTGCTTATTGTTAAAACTGTACTTACTATTAAATATTGGGGTTAATTTTGCCACACTATAGACCGTTTAAATATTTGATGGTACGCTTAATTTAGTATAGATCAAAGCTAATAAAACAATTCAAAACTTACAAATAAATTATGATAATATTTTGTCTATTATTTGTGAATAAAATGTAGCAATAAATAGATGTTTAAACATTATATGAATCTGAGTATAATTATAATTTATGGATTATGAATCACTTAGAATCTCTCACGCACAATGATGATTGGTCTTGACATAAAATTTTAACACCTCCAGAAAATTAGGGAAAATTTTGAATGATGTTTAACGGAAGTTAGAAACAAGTAAAAAAACGATGCGGTGGGAAGTCATTCAAAATTGAGCATAAAAGTAAGCGTTTGGGACCGCAGATTTTGAATGGCATGTGCATAGATGTTTTGATCTTGGGCTTTCATGTCCATCAGGCCATTGGAAAAGCGAATCTCTGGCGAAAGCTTAAAAAGTGGATAGTAGATCTCACAACCTAAGCCATAATCCATAGTAAGGTCGTGGTTGTTAAACCTCAGTTTGTCGGGGCGCTGGTCTTTGTTTTTGTTCGAAAGAGAGAGCGAGGGTTTGATTCCCCCAATCACATACATTCTAAAATTATCTCTCCTCTTAGACTTGTATTTAACCAATATGGGTAGTTCTACAAAGGAAGCTTCTACAAGTTGTTGCTCTGTTATAGTCCTAGGACTCAGCTTATCTTTAAAAGTATACGACACTCCCTTTTCATAAAAAGCGTATTGAGGGGTAAATCTCAGATCAAAATGTTCATGTAATCTCAGATTCATGATTCCCCCTACCGTAAAGCCTCCTCTTCCACTCGGCTCTACCCTTCTTAAAGTATCAGCATGATCATAGAAGTATTGACTGGGTTTTAGGCCATAGCTGGCATAGTTGATCGCAAAAACAAAACCGTAGTGCAAAGGCTTTTCGTCAAAGAAGGCGAGATGTCGTGTAGGTTTTGCCTTTCTTTGTTGTGCAAGCCCTATTGTAAAAGCCGCTATAAAACCGTAAAATAAAACCTTTTTCATATTGTATTTAGACTAGGTGTTTATTGCCTAGTAGACATTGTACTAACGATGGATTTCTCCTAGATATTGTGTGATCGATGATAATTTATTGTGGTTTCTGGAAGGGAAGACTGCCCATTGGGCTTCCTGAAGAAGGCGGACAGGTAAGGCGTAATTTTCAGTATATTTTTTCAATATTCGGACTAAGTATTTTTTGAGTAATTTTCATACACTATCCATGCCTTTGACTAGGCTTTGCTATGCCTTTGCCTACCTTGATCCATGTCTGAGACTGCAAGGAGGCGGTTTGTATATATATAAAATAACCTAATTTTTGACAAAAACAAGAGCTCCGAAAAATTATTTAAATGTAATATAAAGACTGGTATTTTAACCTAAAAATATTTAAATGACTAATTATCAATATGATAACTCAAAATTGGTACACATCATCGGTACTATATTCGCAAATTTAGGTATTACTCATGTACGCGTTTTGAATCTGTTTTTTTAAGTATTTTTCTTATTTTAACCTCAATTCGGGATAAGGAAAAACATGTATTGCTTATATCCTTTTGTTTAT
>CAMFLX010000084.1 GCA_945957555.1 uncultured Cytophagales bacterium | reverse complement strand
GCTTATAAGCACAAAGTACGGCAGCATTGATGTCAATAATGTTTAATCGATTGTCCAGTAAGAAAAACTGTGCTTCGGAGTGGTCAAAATAAGAGCTTCGGAGTAGTAATTTGTCTAAATTGTCGGTGTTATTCATATCTGTAAGTCATTTAGTCTCTAATACTACAGCTTGTGAGAGTATTTGTAACAGGGAGTATCTCAAAACTCAATTGCTTGAGCCGTATTAGTCGTTTAGTCTTGAATTTATAAAGAGGAATATATGTCCTCTGCGTTAATTTGATGCAAATTTAAGGCTTATTTTAATGTATAAAAGCATTTGGGATTATTTTAAGGGATAAGGAAAGCCTTTTGGGCAAAATAGACTCATTAGGTCATTTTTCACCATTTTACATGAATAGATTATTAGTAACAAGCAGGAATATGGTCTTAAATAAAGCGTTCTCTGATTTCTGGTGTTGGGATCATGCATTCCTCTTTCTTTCCAAACCACTTATATCGGTTTTTGGCGATGAGTTTGTATGCTGCATTTCTAATGAATTTAGGTATGATGATGAATGCATAGCCTAGTTTGTGAATACCACCCAAAGCTTTTCCAATTCGGAGTATAGCGTCAGACTGAGTATAGGCTTTGTTTTCTTCGATGAGTATGATACTGTCAATATCTTCTAGATGGAATCTCTGTACCAATGCCTTACCTGTTTCAGACTGTAAAGTCGTAAATCGTAGCCGTTTGTGTTTGTCATGTTGGATAAGATAGTTTACAGAACCATTGCAGAAATTACAAATTCCGTCAAATAGAATCAAATGTTTGATGTTTTCCATTATTTAATAGTCTTTTGGTTGTACCATGATCACTTCTTCCTTATCCACAATCACACTGCCAGGTGCTGCTCCTTTGATCTTGCGTACAAACTTCTTAAAGGTGTACATCACGGGTGTCAATGTGTCGTTTTTAGCTTTTGAGTGGTATGCGGCGATTTCTGCAACCCTCTCTATTACCGATTTTGGTATCTTTTGCCCCGGAATATTTTTGATAACTACGTGAGAGCCAGAAACGTTCCTTGCATGTAACCAAATATCTTCCTTGTTGGCATATTTGAGGGTAAGTAGATCGTTGTTGATGGAGTTTTTGCCGATCAAGACAGTGAAATTTTCAATCATGATCTTTCTAAATAATTCATCAACACTGGGATCTTCATGTTTCTTTTTGTGATGGGCCGTTTTACTGAGACCGCGAAGTTCTTTAAGGCTTGTGATCTGATCTATTCGTATGATCAATGCCTTGAGATCTTCTATTTTTTGTTGCTTGGATGCAATATTGTCTTTAATATGAGCTTTTTCCTTCCACTCGTTTTTGGCTTTTTTGTAGTAATGTTCAGCATTTTGTTGCGGGTTTAGGTCTTTTTTGAGGATGATTTTGATTGAGTGGTTTTCATGATAAAAATCTTCGAGCTCTATTTCGGTGATTTTGGTAGGTATTCTATGCAGATTGGCCATGATAATGTGTCCGATCTCTTCATTTCGGGCTTCGTTTTCCAAAAAGTTAAGTCTTTCGCTGGACTTTTGGATATAACGCTCTGTTTTTTTGATCTGGGCGAGTAGATTACCGACAAGTTCAGCTTTTTCTTTGTTGATCTGATAGATAGATATATACGTACCATAGAGTAAGTTACATGCTTCAATGGGGTTGTAAGTTTGATGTAGGACGTCACCAATTTTGAATAGAGATAAGCTGATGTTTTTTTGATATGAAACAATATAGAAGGTGTTGCTTGTGTCTAAAAAGTTAATGAATGAGACAAGTGACTCATAGCTTTTGTCATCTTTATACCTGTTCCAGTATTCTCCGGCCACTTTGCCTACAGTTGGTATAATTTTGTTAATGTCGCCATGATGTTTGTCATACATTTCCTCGCTTATGATAAAATCTTTATGCGCCAGTTTGGGAATGATCTCCTCATCGGCGATGAGTTTTTGGTTGAAAGACTTTACAAACAAGTCGCCTTGGAAGAGGATCATGTTGGCATGGCTACCATAGAGTTTAAAAAAAAGAAGCTTTTCGTTTGTCAATACTATTTTGAAAGCCCTCTCGTTGTTATAAGCCTCAATACCGAGTACTTTTTCGTTAATGATTTCTGCAAATAGATCAATAGAATTGTTCCTCGCTCTGTGGAAATTATCCGGAAAAGTTAAAAAAGTGAGATGAGGCTTCATGCTTGCCCTGATGTAAAATGCATCCCCATGATTTTCTATTTTTAGGATGAGTTCATCTTTTTCTTGGCTAAAGCATTCTGTAATGGTTCCCCCTTGGTTTATTCTCTCTAAGTAAGGGCAGAGTTTTTTGATAAAAAAATAGTTGTTGTGCAATTCTTAAACGTCTTTAATTAATATTTTAATTTCATGAGGAGCGGTCTCGTCTCCACCAAAATAAGGATAGAGTTTGAAACCTGCAAACTTATCGCTGGTACTTTTTCGGGGTAACAAAAAAATGCTCCCATCGACATTGAAGACATATTTGCCATTTTCTTTTTTGATACTGCAAAATATCTCTTTGCCCAATTCGATATTTCCCTTGATGAGCCCATAAGATACCTGTCCCTCATTATAGCAGTAGGCCAGCAGTTGAAGTTCGTCATGGTACCAGCGCCAGCCGATACGCGCGCTATTGTAGTGGTCATTGCTGAGGTTATCTTCTGTAAATCCATATAATTTATTAATATCTGCTTGGTTTAGGGTGTCTACATTTTGGTAAATAGCAGAAGAGTCGAACTTTGCGATAAAATTGAACTCATCAGTATTTATAGCTTTTGTGATTAAATGATTACTGTAATGGTCCCCCTTGTTAATGGTATACTCCGTAAAGCCGTTTTCGTCTACCTTAGCATGTTTACATGCCATAAAAAGTATTGCAAAGAATACTGTCATCATAAAAAAGAAATGCTTGAATAACATAGTCAAACTTTTATATTAATACTATAATTGTGCTATATATGTTTATTTTTGCAAAATTTTAAATTCTGGGATGGCAAAAATAATAGACCATATTCGAAAAGCCTCAGGCAAGACTTTGTTTTCATTTGAAATACTTCCCCCTCTTAAAGGACAAAATATAGATAATTTATTTTCTGCAATAGAGGATTTGATGCCTTTCGATCCCCCATTTATAGACGTAACCTATCATCGGGAAGAGTTTATTACCAAACCAACTGCCAATGGTGGAGTGGAGAAGATAGTAAGGTATAAGAGGCCTGGCACTGTGGCGCTTTGTGCAGCAATCATGCATAGGTTCAAAGTAGATACTGTACCGCATATACTTTGTGGAGGATTTACAAAAGAAGATACTGAGAATGCTTTGGTGGAGCTCGATTTTCTAGGCATAGATAATGTACTTGCTTTAAGGGGTGATCCAGTGAAGGCGGAGGGGAGTTTTAGGGCGGAGCCCAATGGCAACCGTTACGCTTCAGAGCTTGTGTGTCAAATTCGTGACTTAAATCAAGGTCAATATTTGCATGAAGAATTGGCCATGAAGAAAACTGATTTTTGTATAGGTGTGGCAGCATATCCTGAGGTTCATATGGAGGCCCTGAGTTCCGAAAAGGATTTGGAGTATTTGAAAAACAAGGTAGATATGGGAGCTGAATATATAGTGACTCAAATGTTTTTTGACAATGAGAAGTATTTTCAGTTTGTGGAAAAGTGCAAGAAGGCTGGAATTAATGTCCCGATCATTCCAGGCTTAAAGCCTCTTGTTACCAAGAAGCATTTGGAGGTATTGCCTAAGATATTCCATTTAGAGATGCCTCAGGATTTGATTAAAGAAGTAAATAGGGCCACTACCGATCAAGCAGTTGCTCAAGTGGGTATTGATTGGTGTGTTTTTCAATCGCGTGAGCTCAAGAAAGCCGGTGTACCCGTACTACACTATTATACTATGAGTAAGTCACCAGCTGTAAAGGAAATAGCTTCTAAGGTTTTTTAATGGGTTATTGTCGTCGGTAAGCAAGTTCATGTTTAATGGGTCGGGTAGACGAACTGCCTCATGTTTGGTATATCTATAGGTATTATTTATAATACGATGCCTAAACGCTCTGGATTATTGCATAATCTTTAATAACTTTGTTAGATCAATATGGCACAAAACACATATAGGAAAAACGCTTCGAAGGAAAACAAAGATCAAGAAGAGATAGTCGAGAAAAAGAGTTCTTCTGAATCGAAAGAAACACCTGCCAAATCAAAAGAGGAAAAGGGGGATTCTGCCATTTATAAGTTTTTAAACGACCGGAAAGTACACCTTTCTTTGGGTTTTGCCATTATGGCTATTTCTATTTTTGTGCTTTTGGCCTGCTTGTCTCATGTTTTTAGTGGCAATGAAGACCAAAGTATTGTAGAAGGTTTGGGTACTACCGCTATTCGCGAATCAGGGAAGGAAGTGGAGAATATGCTGGGTATTTCTGGGGCCTATGTGTCTCATTTTCTTATTTATAAGTGGTTTGGCCTTTCTTTTTTTCTGATACTTCCTCTTATTTTTTCTTTTGGGTTTAAAATCGTTTTTGGAAACTACTTGTTGCCACTGAAGTCGTCCATAGTAACCATATTCTTTTTTGTTTTCTGGTTGAGTCTTACTCTTGGATATACGGTTTTGTTGGCCCAGCAAGAACATACCTTAGGTTTTTTATGTGGTGGTTTGGGCTATGAGCTTGCCGTACTGTCTGATGGTGTCTTAGGTTGGGGCACATTCATCATGTTGGCACTTACGCTGCTCATATTTGCGATCTTCTTTTTTGATATTACAAATTTTGGACCCTCTACCGCTTCGAATGCGAATGTAGTTGCAGAACCAATAAAGAAATCTAAACCAAAGAATAAGGTTATAGCCGGTGCCGAAGAGCAGCTTGATGAAGAAGAAGATACGGAAGATGAAGAAGATGATGAGTTCAATCCTGACGATTTGGTGCTACGGAAAAATCCTATGGATGACGAGGTGGAGGATGAGGTGAATGTGCTGTTCAAATCTGAGAAAATAGTTGAAAACAAAAATAAAATTCCTGTAAAGCCAGAACTTACACTTGAGGTTCAAAATACAATACCTGGTGACAATGTCCCGATTGCCATTACACCGACATTGGATCCTAATGTTAAGGTCATAGAACAAGAATTTAAGAGAAATCCCGATGAAGATATATCGGATAGGGTAGGGGCTGCCATTGAAGGACTTGAAAATTATGATCCAACTCTTGATCTCTCTAGTTATCAGTTTCCTCCTTTGGAGTTGATGAATGAGCCACCACCAAGTAAAGTATTGATCAATCAAGAAGAGCTTAAGGCCCATTCCGATAAAATCGTAGAGACTCTGGGTAATTACCAAATTGGTATCACCAAGATCAGTGCGACTATAGGGCCCACGGTAACTCTTTATGAAATTGTTCCAGATGCGGGCGTGCGGATTTCTAAGATCAAAAACTTAGAGGATGACATCGCATTGAGTTTGTCTGCCTTAGGGATTCGTATCATAGCCCCAATGCCAGGTAAGGGCACGATTGGTATAGAAGTGCCTAACAAGAATAAGGAAATGGTTTCCATAAGGTCTGTATTGGCTTCTGATGCGTTCCAAAAATCAGACAAAGCATTACCTGTAGTGTTGGGCAAGACTATTTCCAATGATGTTTTTGTAGTAGATCTTGCGGCAATGCCTCACTTGCTGATGGCGGGTGCTACTGGTCAGGGTAAATCTGTGGGTTTGAATGTATTGATTACCTCTTTGATCTATAAAAAGCACCCTTCTGAATTGAAGTTTGTGATGGTCGATCCCAAAAAGGTAGAATTGTCTTTGTTTAGCAAGATAGAGCGTCATTTCTTGGCCAAACTCCCCAACAGTGAGGATGCTATTATCACTGATAACAAAAAAGTAATCTATACCTTAAATTCCTTGTGTATAGAAATGGATAATAGATATGATTTGTTAAAAAAAGCAGGGGTAAGGAACTTAAAAGAGTACAATGCCAAATTCGTAGAAAGAAGGTTGCTGCCTACTGACGGCCATAAGTTTTTACCCTATATCGTTCTTATTATAGACGAGTTGGCTGATTTGATGATGACTGCCGGTAAGGAGGTTGAAACTCCAATCGCAAGGTTAGCTCAACTAGCTCGTGCTATTGGTATTCACTTAGTTGTGGCGACTCAGCGTCCATCGGTAAACGTAATCACTGGTATTATTAAGGCGAACTTTCCAGCTAGGTTATCATTTAAAGTTACTTCCAAGATAGATTCAAGGACAATTTTGGATTCGGGAGGGGCAGAACAGCTCATCGGAAAAGGTGATATGTTATTGTCGCAAGGCTCGGATATTATTCGTATTCAGTGTGCCTTTGTAGATACTCCAGAGGTTGATAGGGTTTGTGATTTCATTGGAGAGCAAAGGGGCTATCCTTCTGCATATATGTTGCCAGAATATAGTGGTGATGATGATGACGGAGGTAAGGCTGAATTTGATTTTAGTGAAAGAGATCCTTTATTTGACGACGCCGCAAGGTTAATAGTAACGCATCAGCAAGGAAGTACCTCCCTGATCCAAAGAAAAATGAGTTTGGGCTACAATAGGTCTGGCAGGATTATTGATCAGTTGGAAGCTGCGGGTATCGTGGGGCCTTTTGAAGGCAGTAAGGCTAGAGAGGTTTATTTCAGCGATATCGTATCTCTAGAAGAGCACCTAAGGACTTTGGATAAATAAGGCATTCGTGCTTTTATTTCCAATTGTTAAATATTTACCCCACTTAGTAACTAGCTTCTTGATTTGTTAAATTATTAAATAACTTTGTAAATAAAATTGGAATGGAGTTTGTATATGGCTTCATCTAAAATAAACGGATAATTACTTTAATGAAAAAATTATTAATCGCGATTTTATCGGTATTTGTGGGGATTTCTGCGTTTGCGCAGCAAGATGCTAAAGCGGAAAAGATTTTGAATGAGATGAGTAAAAAGTATCAAGCGATGAAGACTTTCAAAGCGGCTTTTTCTTGTAGTTATTACAGCCCGGTCAATTCCAAAGAAGAAAAAACAGTAGGTGAGATATTAGTTAAGGGTACAAAATTTATACTAAAGTTGGGTGATCGTGAGATTTACAACAATGGAACCTATCAATGGAGTTATTCCAAAGAAGATAATGAAGTGACTAAAACAAAATATACTCCAGAAGATGATGATATCAACCCAACTAAGATCTACAGTATCTACAAGAAGGGTTATAAATATGCCATCAATACAGAGAAAGGCGTTAATGAAAATCCAGCGCTTTATGATGTTGTTGATTTGGTTCCTGATGACAAGAACAAATCTATTTTTAAAATTAGGCTTGTGATCAATAAGAAAGATAAAAGTTTGAAAAGTTGGAAGTTGTTTGAGAAAAACGGTAACAGGTACAATTATTTGTTGACGACATTTAAACAAAATGTGCCTGCGGAAGACAAAGAGTTCGAGTTCTCTAAGAAAGGCGTAACCTTGGTTGAGTTAGACGATTGATCAAATAAATTGATAAAAAATTGAATTAAAAAAGCCATTGTTTACAGTGGCTTTTTTAATTTTGTATTATGGTTAGGAGTGAATTAGTTGAAAACATTTTCAGGAAGAAGTCTTTTTTGTGTGTTGGATTGGATACGGATTTAAGCAAAATACCTTCACATCTATTGAAGGAGAAGGATCCCATATTTGAATTCAATAAGCAAATTATTGATGCAACAGAGAAATATACAGTAGCTTATAAGCCTAATATTGCTTTTTATGAAGCAGAGGGTACTAGAGGTTGGGATGCCTTACAGAAGACTATAGAATATTTACCCAAAGACTGTTTCAGTATTGCTGATGCAAAACGTGGCGACATAGGTAATACCTCTGATATGTATGCAAAAGCTTTTTTCAAAACGTTGAGCTTCGACTCTGTAACCGTGGCCCCCTATATGGGACAGGATTCTGTGAGTCCTTTTCTCGCTTATGAAGGCAAATGGGCAATAGTCTTGGCCCTCACATCTAATTCGGGTAGTGAAGATTTTGAACAAAAGGATTTGAGTATAGGTGGTAAACTGTACGAAAAAGTGATTCAGTCTGTACAGACTTGGGGATCTCCGAATAATCTAATGTTTGTGGTTGGTGCTACTAAAGCCGATAAATTGGCGGAGATTAGAAAGGTATGTCCAGACCATTTCTTCCTTGTTCCTGGTGTTGGTGCACAAGGGGGTAGTTTAGAGGAGGTGGCAAAATACGGACTTAATAAAGATTGTGGATTGTTGGTAAACTCTTCACGCGGAATTATATATGCATCATCTAGGACTGACTTTAAAGAAAAGGCTGCCTTGGAAGCACAAAAGATGCAACATGAAATGAGTAAATATTTATAAAGATTCAAATGCAATTTATTACAGAAGAGCAGTTTGTTAAGTTTTCGGTTCCTTATTACACGGTAATCATCCTCGCCGAGATTATCATTAGCAATTATCAAAAACAAGATACTTATACGGTAAAGGATACAGCCCAGAACTTAGGTCTAATGATTGCTAATATGATCGTAGACTTAGGTTTTAGGATTTTGTACATTCCGATTTTAACATTTTTATATCAATTTAGATTATTTGAGATCAATAATTTCTGGGTTTACTGGATTGTCTTGTTAGTGGCAGAGGACTTTTTGTATTATTGGCTTCATCGTACGGATCACGTTTGTAGATTGTTTTGGGCTTGCCATGCCACACATCATTCGTCTTCAAAATATAATTTGAGTGTAGGTTTCCGTTCTACCGTTTTTGAACCGATCTATAGATTTATCTTTTTCGCACCTTTGCCTTTAATGGGTTTCGATGTGGTTGATATTTTATTGATGTATGCGATGACTCAGATTTGGGGAATACTAGTTCATACTAAGAAAATTCATAAACTAGGTTTTTTGGAATATATTTTGGTAACACCGTCCCATCATCGTGTGCATCATGCTTCAAACGCCAAATATCTGGATAAAAATATGGGAATGTTCCTCATCATTTGGGATAAGTTGTTTGGTACTTTCCAAAAAGAACTTGCAAGTAATGACTATCAGCCCATAAAGTATGGTCTTACCAGCGAGATTAACCTTGATAACCCTATCAATTTGATCTTTCACGAATGGATTGCAATCTGGAAGGATATAACTAGGACAGACTTAACCTTAAAGCAGAAATATATGTATGTATTTGGTCCCCCAGGTTGGAGCCATGATGGAAGCCGTCATACCAGTGACGAGTTAAGAAGTATGGAAGAAAATTAATGACTAATTGTAGTCTTTTTCTTGTTTCATTCCATAAATTTTGGATGGAGAACTTGCAATTTGTATGCAATATGATACAAAGGGGTTTTGATATGCAGTTTTCCTTGTTGGGGGATTCTTTATAATATGTATATTTTTTGTAGTATTTCGTAGGAATAAGGGAGCCGTTTAGGATTTTTTGATAAACTATTGATTTCGTACGATATTTTTGTGTGTATTTTACCTATATTTATTACACTTATATAAGGTTGCCTGTATAGATAAATTTATATTTTTTTACAGTATAGTTATATTTTGCCTTTCAAAGTACGTCATTTTGTGTTAATTTTGCATTTAACTTGTATTAAGTATACATATTTAAAGGATATACGTTAAATGGATAGATTATGAAAAAAACACTATGTATGGTAATGTTGTGGATATTGGGTGTATTTGAGATGTTTTCTCAAATAAATTCAAGTAGTCCAGCAAAGCCATTTAATTCAAACACGAGTTATGCGTATGGGATAATGCCCACAAACCTACCATCGGGAGGTACTTATGGTAAATCGCAAGATGCAGCGGATGCCTATAACTCATGGAAAACAAAATTTGTACAATCTTGCTCTAATGGTTCAAGAGTATTGTATGATGACAACTCATCAACGGTATCAGAAGGGATCGGCTATGGTATGTTATTGGCAGCTTATGCTGGGGATAAACCATTGCTTGACGATCTTTGGAAGTATTATAAAGCCAATTCCAATGGAAATGGAGTAATGAATTGGAAAATGAGTGGCTGTACTGGGGTGTCAGGTTCTAATGGGGCTACTGATGCAGAGTTAGATGCAGCAATGGCTTTGATCGTGGCCGAGTCACAGTGGCCGAGTTCAACCTCTCCATATGATTATAAAAATGAGGCTGCTACATTGATCAGCAAGATCAGGCAGTACGAAATACATCCTAGTACATATCAAACCATAAACGGTGACGCTTGGGGATTTAGTAATTCATGTAGAAATCCGAGTTATTTTGCACCAGCGTATTATCGAGAATTTGCGAAAATTGAGACTTCACAAGCTAGCTTTTGGAACAGTACTGTGAGTGCTTCCAATTCGTTTTTACTTACAAATAGAAACTCGACAACAGGACTAGTAAGTAACTGGGCAGATAATAATGCTGCCGCAAACTCTTGTAATGGGCCTTTAGAGTTTGGTTGGGATGCTTGTCGCAATCCATGGAGGATGGCAACAGATGTTTTATGGAATGGGCCTTCGACTGCTACTACTGCATCAGATATTTGTACTAAAATTGCAGCTTGGTCCAATGGTTATGGAAGTAGTATGAAGGGGCCTGTGCCACAAAATGCTGCAAATCCTTCTGGGGGCTCGTATGGTAATAGTGCATTTGTGGGTCCTTGGTCTGTAGGTGTAATGGGTTCAAGTAGTACTTATCAGTCACACTTAAATACTTGTTATACATCGTTAAAAGGGATCACTGGAGAGGCATATTTTGGTGCTACTTTGAGAGTAATTTCAATGTTTGTGCTGACAGGTAATTTTTGGAAACCAGGAAGCACCGTTGTAACTAATCAAAACCCAACAGTATCACTGACATCACCGACATCAGGTGCCTCAATCTGTTCTGGTGTTACTTTGACTTTAACGGCAACAGCAAGTGATCCGGACGGTTCTATCAGCAAGGTTGAGTTTTATAATGGAACTAATTTAATTACTACAATCACATCAAGTCCTTATACATATTCTTGGACTAGCGCTCCAACGGGTTCATTGTCGATCACTGCAAAGGCTTATGACAATACCACTGGTACTGCTAGCTCAAGTGCTGTAAGTGTTACGGTAAATGTGGCACCCTCAGCACCGACTGTCAACACTCCTATAGCATACTGTGTAGGTGCTACGGCAACGGCTTTGTCAGCAACGGGTACTGCTCTCAAATGGTATACCGTATCTACTGCAGGTACAAGTAGTAGTACGGCGCCTATACCAACAACAACTGCTGCGGGTGCACAAAATTATTGGGTATCTCAAACTGTTAATGGATGCGAAAGCCCAAGGAGCCAGATTGTAGTGAATGTAAACCAAACAGCCGCCCCAACAGTAACTAGTCCGGTAAATTATTGCCAAGGTGCTACCGCTGTAGCATTAACAGCTACAGGTACCTCATTAAAGTGGTATACCGTAGCTACCTCAGGGACTGGTAGTAGTACGGCGCCTACGCCAACTACAACTGCTACTGGTACACAAAATTATTGGGTTTCACAGACTTTGAATGGATGTGAGGGCTCAAGGGCACAGATTGTCGTGAATATTGGTACGGCAACGGCAGCCCCATCTGTAACATCTCCAGTAAATTATTGCCAAGGAGCAACGGCAGTTGCACTTACGGCTACAGGTTCAAATCTGCTGTGGTATACAACTCAAACCAATGGTACTGGTAGTACTGTTGCGCCGATACCAAGTACGACATCTGTAGGAAATACAATTTATTATGTTTCTCAAACTAGTTCAGGATGTGAAAGTGCAAGGTCATCCATAACAGTTTCAATAGTTGCTTCACCCTCAGCTCCTGGTGTAGTTTCGCCAGTAGTTTATAATGTAGGAGATGTTGCAACGCAATTGACAGCAAGTGGCAATAGTTTAAAATGGTATACTGTTGCATCAGGTGGCACTTCAAGCACTGTTGCGCCCACGCCTAATACAAGCGTAACGGGTACAGTGACATATTACGTTTCACAAACAAATAGTTCTAATTGTGAAAGTCCTAGGGCGAGCATTGTGGTTACGGTCTCAAATTTGTATAAAGTTTACAAGGTAAATACTGCACCTGTTATTGATGGAGTTATTGATGCCATCTGGAATAATTCATCTACTGTGGCCGCTCCAGTTGCCAAGACAATTACAGGTGCAATTTCAGGGACAAGCGATCTTTCTGGGACTTTTAAAGTAGTCTGGGACAATACGTATTTATATGTATTGGCCGATGTAAATGACGATACTAAAATGAATGACAGCCCTGATGCATATAATGACGATGCCCCTGAGATATATATTGATATTAATAATGACAAAGCAACTTCCTATGGGGCTAATGATGTTCAATATACCCTTGGGTGGAATGACGGCACCATAATAGGTGTGAATCCGTCGGGGAGGTCCTCAGCCAATATTACTTATACCATACTAAGTAAAACTGCAGGTTATGTTTTGGAGGCAAGAATTCCTTGGTCAACTTTACAAGGCAGTCCGGCAGTGGGGCAACTAGTAGGTTTTGATTTTATGATCAATGACGATGACGATGGAAGTGATAGAGATGGGAAATTGTCTTGGAATGCAACAACTGATGATGCTTGGCAGAATCCTTCCTTATTTGGAACTATGATTCTAAGCGATGTAGTTACATCGTTAAATGAGGAATTGTTTTCGAACCTTCAAGTGTTTCCAAATCCTATCCAAAATCACATAGAAGTACAAGGTTTGGTGAATGGATTTGAGTATGACATATTGGACCATACTGGCAAAGTTATGATAAAAGGTTCGTCTGAGCGAGTTATAGAAGTACATGGCTTGAGTTCTGGCGTCTATGGATTATTGATAAAAACGGAAGGTTCTCAAAAAGTAGTTAAAATCATTAAACAATAAATAGATATTTTTCCAAATAAAAAGGGCTTGTCTTAAAAAGACAAGCCCTTTTTATTTGGCTCCTTGTGGAGGACTATTAATGCTCCATTATAGTGTGCTCGCAATCTGCAGTGCAGGTCATTCTTTCTTGAATCGAATAAGTACATTTTTGCTAGTTGCTTGTTTTGATTCATTTCCATTCGATTCATTTTCGTTATGAAACAAAATTTTGAATTTCTGTACATACTTTGCAATGTTTTGATGTAGGGTTAGTTTTGTCAAACTATCGACCTGTGAGTTATTATCTAAGTCAATTAACAGTTCAAGTGTATCATTTTTTTCCTCAGCGATGGTATTGATTCGTTTAAGTTCATCTGAATATTTAGTATTGATCGAGTAAGCCTCATTAAGCAGATTTTCAAGTTTAGTCTGCCAAGCTTTATGATTCTCTATTAAAGTTATATTTTGCGATTTGTATTCAAATGATTTGAGTAAAGATAAGTCCTTATATTCAGTATGATGAAGATATTTGTGTGAGGGATCCTGATAAACAATCTCGTATACGTTTGGTGTATGAAGAAATATAAGATTCTCTCTATCATTGAATAGTAAATAGTCTTTAGCGTAATTTGTTGTAAGGTTTTTAACTGTAAGTTTACTGTTAATGGGAGATCCATCCGTCGCTAATGCTTTAGTTGTGAGAACCAATGTTTTTAAGGGTTGAAATTGAGTTGTCAGTACTTCTCTTTGAATATCTTTAGAGCTTTTTCCCATAATGCTCGAATACATTATATTTCCTTGCCCTGGGATACTTATGCCCCTATCATCGTCTTTCGTGTTGTGAAATACCAGTGCCTGTGGCTCATCCCATGTACCATCTTCATTAAGTCGGCTCATATACATGTCATACGAACCTTTTCCTCCAGATCTTTGGGAGGCAAATATCAAAGTCTTATTGTCATTTAGCATTTGAGGACTGCATTCACAGCCTGTATTGATAGGAGCGGGTAACTTTTGTGGTTTAGTCCAGTTTTTGCCAGAGAGAGTAGTAGTGTAAATGTCCCCACAAAGCTGTCCATCCGTTGTTTTAGTATTGGTATATCTCACAAAGTACAGTGTTTTTTCGTCGGGTGCAAAATAGGGATCCGATTCAAATTCTTTGCTATTTACAGGCATACCTATATTCGTCGGTTTACCAGCCCAAGAAGCCCCACTTTTTGTCAACAACCAAATATCTCCGCTACCTATTCCACCAAACCTATTGGAAGAGAAGAAGATTTTGCTGCCGTCAAAATTGAGGGAGGGGGAAAGGTTTTTTATAGTTTTATTGGAGAAATTTAGTGCATCAACAATACTCGGTGTAGTCCACGTGTTGCCACTACCTGTTGATACAGACCAATAAGGATCAGTTTCTTGTGCCGATTCGGTTTTTAGAATCATTACATTGCCTTTTCCATTTAATATAGGGTCAGTTTCGTTGTAGAGCACTGAATTAATAGGAGGGGTTAGTATAGACTTCTGTGCAAACATAATACCTGTTGTGTAAGAAAATAACAGAATTAAAGCTACTCTTGTCATGAGTTTAATCGTTTTTAGTTTCGTTTAAGAATGAATTTAATTTTCTATGTAGTTCCGAGGGTGATAGATTGTAATAGAGCTTTCCGTGAAAAGATAGTGAAATCATACCCGTTTCCTCACTTACTACCATCACCACACTATCTGTAACCTCGGTAATACCTATAGCAGCCCTGTGCCTCATTCCATAGTAGGCAGGAAGCTCATTGTTTTCAGATATCGGCAGTATACATCTTACAGCTAGTATTCTATCGTTTTTAATGATTGCTGCACCATCATGCATTGGACTGTTCTTATTAAAAATCGTTAATAAAAGCCTTTTAGAAGCAATAGCATCTATATGATCGCCAGATTCCTGATAGAATTTTAGTTCGCTAGACTTTACAAACACGATCAATGCCCCCGTATTGGTTGATGAAAGTGTTTTCGCCGCATCACTGTATATGATGGCGTTAAAATTTGATTCGAGCTTTTGTCTATTCCAGGAAAAGATGTTTTCGGGATTGATGAATGAGCTTTTTCCTAGGAGAACAAGGAACTTCCTGATCTCTTGTTGAAATAAAATAATTGCGGCTAAAAAACCTAAACCCGTAAACTGCCCCAAGATACTGCTCAGTACGACCAAGTCAGCAGTTTTTACAACAAGAAATACAACATAGATAATCAGAAAACCAATGAATACTTTCTCTGCAACACTCCCTCGAATGAGTTTGAAGAGTTGAAATAGTAACAGCGTAACCAAAAGTATGTCTATGAGGTCGACAATTTTGAATTCGATGAAACTGATTTTAAATATGTACAGAATGATTCCCAAATGTTAAAAATGAATATTTCTTCTTAAAAATTTTTGCAAAGCCCTACTACCTGTTTGGCTTCTTGTACGTCGTGTACTCTTAGTATGTTTGCGCCATGAAGTACAGAATACGTATTTAGCACACTTGTTCCATTTGTGGCACAATCAGCAGAAATACCCAAAGTCTTGTAAATCATGGATTTTCGGGATATACCCACAAGTACAGGTTTATCCAACAAATGAAGATACTCAATATTTCTTAATAACTCATAGTTTTGTGATACGTTTTTGGCAAATCCAAATCCCGGATCGACTATAATGTCATTGATACCCGCTTGATTCAATTCCTTGATTTTATAGGCAAAGAACTGCAATACTTCCTTGGTTATGTTCTTATAGTCATTAAGTTGTGACATGTTTTGAGCATTACCTCTGCTGTGCATTGCAATGTAAGGGACATTTAGGCCCGCAACGGTTTCAATCATTTTAAGATCCAAACTACCGCAGGAAACGTCATTGACGATGTGTGCTCCACTTTTTATGGCAGATTCAGCAATCCTTGCTCTAAAAGTATCTATGGAAATTAAAATATCAGGATAAATCTCCTTTATTTTTAAAATAGCAGGTATTACTCTTGCGAGTTCTTCATCCTCCTCAATATAAGGAGCCCCAGGTCTAGTACTTTGGCCTCCCACATCTATAATGTCGGCACCTTCACTAACCATCTTGTGGATCCTTGATATAATAGCCTCTTCAGATTCATATTTCCCTCCATCAAAAAAACTATCAGGAGTTACGTTTAGGATCCCCATAATCATGACCCCATCAAAGGAATAGATTTTCCCTTTAATATTCAGCGTTTTATGGAAGTTATGCGGATTGATATTCATGAGTTTTTAAAGACCTCGGTTGCTCATGCGTATTTTCAGCAACTTCGGAAAACAAAATTAGATTTAATAATTTATCTTTGTTGCGATTTTTTAACAAATTTCAACAGGGATGGCTGGAAATACTCAAGAGGAATATAAAAAAGTAATATCGTATTGCAGGGCTTTATTTTTGAAGAAAAACAAAGATTATGGAACTGCATGGAGAATTCTGCGCTTGCCTTCAATCACCGATCAGATATACATAAAGGCACAAAGAATTCGATCTATTCAAGAAAAGGGAATGCAAATGGTTAACGAAGATGTAGATCTAGAGTTCGTTGCCATGATTAACTACGCGATTATGGCTTTGATACAGATCCAGCTTGTAGACGATAACGAAATGAACCTTGAATTTGAAAAGCTTACAACGATGTATGATCAAGAAGTAAGTATAACCTACGACCTGCTTATGGCCAAAAACCATGATTATGGAGAGGCATGGCGAGAGATGCGAGTAAGCTCCATTACTGATATCATTTTGATGAAAATATTTAGGACAAAGCAAATTGAGGATAATCGGGGTATTACACTTGCTTCCGAGGGGGTCGATGCCAACTATAGGGATATGTTAAATTATTCAGTATTTGCATTAATAAGGTGCGGTTTTTTGGAGAAAATCAAGTAGTTATCTATGTGTCTGACTATGTAAAATGTTGAATATTTGCCTAAATTTGTATAATATTGTTCTATAGCAGACTTATTTTGAGGAAAATATATACGCATACACTTCTTTTGGTTTCATTCCTTATATTCTCGCAACAAGAGGATAAGGTATATAATATACACGATCACCATCCCCAAGGGAAAGTGGTAGATGATGAAGAATCGCCCAAGTCATTGAATGTTAAGTTGATGCCAGCAGTGTTTGCCAATACATTAGGGCTTGAATTTGAACTACCGTTGAAGAATGCTTCAAGTGTTGGCATTAACATAATAGGCAAATACGGTCGATTGGATAATCCAAAAATAGCTAAACCAGTGGATTATTTTGAAACGGGTTTCAGGGCAGAATTAGCCTATAAGTATTATTTTGCCAAAAAGAGTCCCTTGGGTTTTTATGTTCAGGTATTTATCGGTTATGCTAAATTGGTTTACGATAATGGAAATACAAGACCCTTCTCTTTGAATTTGAGGAATCTGGATTTGAATGGTGATCCTAGAAATGATCTGGAATTTAAGCTGCCAAAACCTTATACTGGCGGCATAGGGTTTGGATATCAGACCATACTTATTAAAAAGAGAATTATTGGAAACATGATGATGGGGAGTCAGCTAGGTTTTGATAGTGCAAATACGATATTCTATTCATTATATATTTCACCATCCATAGGTTATGTTTTTTAAGAATACATTAAGTTTCCTGTTATTGGGTTTAATTTTAATTTCTTGTAACAAGAAATGTAATGAAAATCAGGATTTAGTAACAGGTGTTTGGACAGACAATATTGGAAAATATTACTTTCATAAGGACCTAACATACGAATATAAATTTTTGAGATCAGGTAATGTTGCTGATACCGTTTCTGTCGTTGATAGTGCATTAGGTACTTACAAAGTAGATAATTGTCAGAAAGTCATTTCGTTAACCCAGATTGGGTACTTTCCTATAGGCCTGGATTCTGTTTATAATGTAAAAAATATCAATTTTGGGACTTGGAAATATTCAGAGAAGGGGGATACATTATTGGAAATAGAAACTGCAACAACTTTTATGAAATTGCGAAAAATAGAATCTCTTTAATCACTATACTATTTATATTTGACTTTGGCTTTGGTGTTGATAATGATCTCAACAGGTTTTTCCTGTATTTTGCTTTCGAGCCATGAGATGATATCAAAATAGACAAACGCCCTTTTTTCATACCTACTATTTTCTAATGGAAGCAATTGGTCTTTTAGTGCCGAAAATTTTAGTTTTAATTCTTCCTTGTTCGGTATTCTTGTTAAAGTTCTCAAGAAGTTTAGAATTGATTTCTGAAATTGATGTAAATCGTCCTTTTTTAAAAGGAATCTATAGGTAGATCTTATGTAATAATTAATCACATCAAAATTGCCCAATTCGTAATGGCAAATCAAATTAAGCATCCTTGTAAAACAATGAATATCTTCCCTCAGTGAGTCCTCACTTATATTGATAATCTCATTAAGCCATTTCAATGCATTTCGGTAATCGCTAGCCCCCACATACATACACGCTATTTTGTATTGAAAGATTAATTGGGAATGCTTGTCCAATATTTTGACGAGATTAATGAGGCGGTTTTCTTTATCATCTAAAAGATTATTGATTCCAGCATTGAATTCGCCCAGCATGAAGTACCTGTTGATCTCATGGGTATAATAATATTTTTCAAATGTAATTTTTAGGTTTTCATTAATTTCGCCAGTTTGAGAAGCGAGTAGTTTTTTGAATTTATCAAAGGTGAGTATAAACTCTTTGTATTTACTAAGTTTGTATTGTGCTGCAAGTAAGGTGTTTAGCGACTTTGTATAGTTTGCGAGATCCTTCTTTAAATATGATGGAGAGTTTTCCAAAGTCTCGACCAGTTTTTTGGAAAAAATATAACCACTTTCGAAATCTTGGATATAAAAGTTAAACCCAATGTGCAGTTTATATAAATGTATTTTTTCGCTTAAGGATAGTTCTGATTCTTTATAGAAAGGTAAATGTGTATAAAAAAGCTCCTTAATAGTAAGGAGTTCGTTTTCGTCCTTGATGTACCCACTTTTAGTGTATAGAGAATTAAGCTTTATTGCAAGATTTGAAAAGGAATTGATTTTGTTTATTTTAGAATTGATTTGCTCGACTTCGGCAATTATTTTATCTATTTTGGCAACATTATTACTATTGTCGATAGTAGGCATGATTGCACTTTTTTCCATATTTATAATATCCAATAGTAGCTCTAATTGGTCAAATTCTTGTGCTAACTTTTTTGCGTTTTTTAGGCATTCTAAGCCTTGATCGTAATTTCTTTTGTTAAATAATATGTGAGCATAATCAATTTGCTCCCTAATCCTTATTTCCGGGATTTTTGAGGCATTGTATTGTCGTATTG
>CAMFLX010000083.1 GCA_945957555.1 uncultured Cytophagales bacterium | reverse complement strand
GAGATTCCTCTACGTCTCGTGGGCTCGGAGATGTGTATAAGAGACAGATATAGAATGGAAGAACAATACATAACACAATAAATTGCCAAATTCAATGGACATTTTAAACCTTACAGAAGCGCCTCTATTTGTCCGAATACAAATATGACAATTCGAAGAATTATTATTTATATAGTTATTTGGTCTAATAAAAATAGCCATTTATGGCTATTGTGAGATAATTTATAAGCCATACTTTTGTAGTATATTCTTTATAGATGTGTTTATGAATAACATTTGACGATTTAGGGCGGCTATGTAGAGAAATCGAATTATTTATATTTGATGTTGATACCTATCCCCTATAATCTATGATTTATTTGCTCAAGCCTAATTATTGTTTGAGGCATTTATAATACTGAATGGCAATTTTATGTATTTGAAAGAGCCTTTTAAGGCACTTTTATTGGATTTTAAACATATATAATGAAGACGTATTTATCAATAGCACTGTTATTGACAGGTTTACAGCTATGGGCATCTGATTATTACTGGGTAGGAACGACTAATGCTTGGACCACACTTTCTAACTGGCGAATAGGTTCGACTGCTGGTACTACACCTACAGTAGCACTAGCACCTACAGATAATGTATTTATCACTGCGGGAACTGTAGTGCCAAAACTTCCTACCACTGCAACCAGCATTGCGGGACTTACCATTTCCTCCTCCAAGTCGCTCGATTTAAATGGTACGCCAACATTCACTGTTAGTGGTAGCGTGAGCCTTCAGTCTGGTAGCATCATCAACAGCTCCACCACGCTCACTACCGTTTTTAACATTGTCAACACTGATGTTACGTTTGGTACCAGTACAGGTAACTTGGGCTTCACTATTGGTGCTGCCAGTCCCAACGACAAGATCACTCTCAACATCACAACAGCCAAGTTCCGTAACTACGGGCTTCTGAACTGCTATGCCAACCTAGTGCTTACGTATGCGGTCAATGCGATCACCGCTACTGATAACTTCATCAATGAATTGGGGACCAACAACTATAGGGGAAGTTTTACACTGAATATCAACGAAAACACGGTTGCAACCAAATTTGGGGAGTCTGCAGGTACAGATACTTTTTGGAAGACAGCCACCATTAACAAATACTCTAATATTGATTTTTCATTCGGTACTACCAATGATAGCTATATTGCAGTTTTTGTAGGTTTATTGACGCTCAATGGGGAATCTAGAATTGGTACCAATGTCTCCAACCTGATTTTGGGAGACCAGTGTAACGCAACCTTCACGCTACAGGCTGGACTTTCACTTGGTTTTACTAAAAATACGAATATAGTGCTTGGAAAATACAGCGCTAGCAAACAGCCAACCGTCAATATAACTGCTGGCAGTCTTTCCTCGTTGGCCCTTCCGGCTAGTTATACAGCTGGTAACCTTGAAATGTATAAGACAACGGTGAGTTCTGGTACCGCCACCATTAATCTATCCACAATAGGTACTATTACCGTTGACAAAGGGTCGACTATTGGTGGAATCGCTACTTTGTCTTGTAACTCGCTCAATATCAACAATACGACATTCAATGCCGCGGTTACCGCCACAGTGAGTACTGCTGCTCTTAAAATAGCAAACCTTGGAGCTGTGACCTTTAAGGGGCATTTAACACTAAATACTCCTATATTTTCTACAGCAACCCTTCTTGGCGTTGCAGGAAGTATCCCCATCAATATTGAGCAGAACCTTACCTTGGTACAAACAACACCGATCACAACATATGCTAATACCAACGTAAACGGGTTTAGGTATGTGGTTTTTAACGGAGCCTCGGGCGACCAAGTCTATTCTACAAATTCTGTTGTGCCCTTCTATAGGCTGGATGTGAACAAGGCCGCTGGCAACCTCCAGCTCAATTCCCAGCTGTTTATGAACTATGCTGTGAATCCTGATAACACCACTGATGTGATTACCATAAACCTAACAAAGGGTCGAATCTTGGGTTCAGAGACCAACAGGTTGATCATTTATCGTAGTAGATATGTCATAAACGGGTATACGAATGCCAATTATATAGCAGCGGGTCTGGTTTACATGTCTACCGATGCCACCAACCTGCCCTTAAAGAAATTTCTTCCACTAGGTTCCTCTGTAAATTATGCACCTATAGAGATTACCTGTAATACAGGTAGTGCCAAATTCATATCAGTTACCTATAATAATCAGAATCCACAACTATTAAGTTCGAATTTCACTGGTGGTGCCTTAGATGTGAGCAACTGTGAGTACTGGAAGATCGTAGAGTTGGATGCAAATTTGGTTGCCCTCACTACCGCTAACCAAATAGATATCGACAAGGTTTCGCTAAGCTACGTGATCCCTAAATGTACCAAGGTCAGCCAGACAAACCATGCGGTAGGCTATACCTATTACAATGGGACAACCTATACGCCTTGGGAAAAGCTAGCGACCAACTATGTGGCAAACGCAAATGCTGCGACTACCGCCTACATAGCTGGTGCAATAGAGTCTTCTACAAAGCTTTTAAAGCAGCAGGCGGTGATCTATGTAACCTTTAGTTACCAGAACGTATTGGTGTTAAATACTAAAGATGTATACAGTAATAATTGTACCATAACAACTACGCTTGATGGGGCGTATTCGTTTTACAGCAGCAGCACTGGTACCAATTCTGGAATGATAAAGGTGCATCCTGAGAATTCGGAACAAATGATATTAAGTGTTTCGAGTCTTAATTCAGAATCGACGCCAATAGATTTTCTTATTCAAACAGGAGCTGATGGAAAGCCCTCATTTGTAGCAGAATACACTGGGGATATTGGAGGCGTTTTGAATACAGATGTATGTAGTATAAACGGCTATGTTGTTGCGTTTAAAAATTCAGAGACGGTGCCTACTTTTGAAGAGTATACCACAAATTTAGCTGCGGACGGGCTCACCCTTCCGTCTGGTGTCACTACATTTACGATCACCACTCCAGTGGGCATCACACCAACTAAGCTTGAAGTTTACAAAGGAACCACTTTGACGGGCAGTACTTTAAGTAGTGTTTCGCCAATATCAGTTACAGGGATCTCTACCTCTGGTAGTTATCGCTACGTTCTTTCTGTACAAGACCAAAGTGCACAGGCATTAACAATTAATGGATATTTTATTAAATAGAAATGGTTAATAAGTCATCAATCATAAGTATTACGGCCCTTTTGTGTTCCTTGTTGGCTCTTGCTGTGGGAGTATTCCAAACTTACAAGCGTCCCAAATTGGGCTATGTAAAATCTAAGGAATTGTTTGAAGGTTATCTTGGGACTAAAGAGGCCAAATCTAGATATTCGAAAAACTCAGAACTGATGGCCGCCAATGCTGATACTCTGGCTCAGCAGTTCAATCGGACACTTGCAGATTTCAATGCGAATTATAACAAGCTAAATGCCAAAGAACGTGAAGAAAAGAAGAGATTGCTGAGTTATCAGAAACAAAACCTTGACAAATACAATGAAACTGTTGAGGCCAAAATCCAGGAAGAAGACCAAAAGCTCACCCAAGGGGTTCTGAACCAAGTGAATACCTTCATTACAGAATATGGGAAACGTAACGGCTATAGTATCATTTTCGGGACGAATCTTACTGGTAACATCATATACGGGGACGAAGCTCATGACTTGACCACTGAGGTACTAAAAGAGCTTAATGTGCAATATAAATCATCACCCAATAAGCAGTGAGACTATTTTTACATATCGCATTATTGATGGTTTTTTCAATATCCTGTACTGGCAAGAAAACAGTGAAGGAATGTTTAGAATATTATAAGAAGCACAAGGAGGAATTTGTGGTTTCTAAAGTAGTATCAGGTTTTGAGGTAAAGATGGAATATATTCCCAAGCACCTATTTGCCTCTGCGGACCCAGCCATCAAGCCAAACGGTGACTTAAACTTTGTTTTGACCATAGCCCCTATCAAGGACTATGATGACGAATATAAAGCCACAATGTTCGAAAAGATAAGCAAGTTTGAAGAGTATAAGGAAAGGGTATTCAACCTAAACTTTGAAATGAACAAACTTGTAGAACTTAGTCTAGATGACAAGCCTGAGGTGTATGTTCCGGTCCTTTTTAATACGGAGAATACCTACGGTCTTACCAAGGAGATCAAGATCAATCTTATATTTGCGGCTAAAAGTGTAAAAGGTGAGTTCAAGGAAGCGCACAAGATAGACGTGGTCTTTACCGATGAGATCTTTGAGACAGGCATTAGCCATTTCGTATTTGACAATCATATCATAAACAATATTTCACAATTAGTATGTTCCGTAAATTGACAATCCTTCATAGAAGAAGTGTATCTGTTTTTTTGTTATTAGTATACACAAGTCAGATCATTTTGCCGACAACGGCTTTTGCTCTTACCTCAGGTCCCACACAACCAGAATACTCAAGTTTTGAGCCAGTTGCCACTACCAATATGGTCAACCCAATGACAGGTGATTTTAACTATAATTTGCCTTTGATTAATGTGCCAGGGCCTAATGGTGGAGGTTATGCCATGTCATTGTCTTATCACAGTGGCGTAAGTATGGAGGAAGATGCTTCATGGGTGGGTTATGGTTGGACATTAAACCCAGGGGCGATTAACAGATCCAAAAAAGGAGTTCCTGATGATTACAAGGGAGAAACGGTGGTAAGCCATAATAATTCGAAATCGAATACCTCGATTACAGCAGGGCCAACAGCGGGAGTGGATGTCATGACATTCTTTAGTTTAGATGCCGCTAGGTCAATCAGATATAATAACTACAAGGGGTATGCCGCGATCAATTCGCTATCAGTTGGTATTGCCGATGGACTGTTGAGTATTGGTTACAACAATGCGTCTGACGTGGGTTCTAGTTACTCGGTGAATATAAACCCTGCCGCACTTTTGGAAAAAGGTGCCAAAAAGAAAAGGAAAGAACAGAAAAAAGCTTTGAAGGATAACATAAAGACCCTTGATAAGGATAAGGATAAAAATCTTATTAATGAAAAGAAAGCAGAAATTCTGAAATTAGACAAAGCAGACAGTAAGCTATCGGCAAAGCAATCTGCATTAAATGGTATTGGATCGTCATTTATTGGTTATATGACAGAAGATCCCCAGTATCCTGTATCAGTTTCTGCTTTTTCAGGCTATTCTGTGAACGTATCATTTTCGCTTGGGTTTACAGCGACACCTTTGGACATACCATTTAGGTTGGGAGTGTCTGGTAATGTAACTTCTCAGGATCCTGATAACCATCCTTCAAATAAGGCTTATGGGGCTTTATATTATAAAGATGCAAATGATGATGCCCTCAAAGATTACTCGGTAGAAAAAGAAGCGGCCTTTAATAAAAGAGATATATTTATGCCTGTTCCATTTAGTGCCGAGGATGATTTCAACGTTACTGGAGAAGGTGTGGGTGGTACTTTCAAGTTGAAAAGAAAAGATATTTCGGTATTTGCTCCACCGCGTCAAAATAGTAAAACTTATATCGGAAATTTGAATGGCGATTTGCAATTGGGGCTAGATATTGGGGGTGGGGTATCACTCGGTGGGGGGATACAAGAACTTAAAGTAGAAAGCAATGGTACTGTTTTTCAAAATGGGAATACTACTGGTTTAAGTGCATATTTTGCATTTTCGGGGGATAAGTCAGGCAATCTACGCTATACGAATTCGGATAAGCCTAATAATGTTGCTATTTCTGGTTGGTCTTATGACAATGCTATTCTAAGGTATAATAATAACTTAACTGCAAATGATATTCCTGATGATAGGAGTGGATTTATTGGATATTCAATCAATAAGGATATGACGGCCTATCCACAAGCAGCGTATCAGAGAAGGTCGGATGTTAATAGTTTAGTGTCAAGAGGAATTGCAGAAAGTGTTAATTATGAAAACCTGATAGGGGAATTGTCCACTGTAAATGAAGATGGAAATAGGTATGTGTACGGCTTGCCTGTTTATACCAAAGAAGAAGTAACTGAAACTTTTTACAGACCAGAAGGTGGTGGTGGTGCTTGTTTGCCTATTAACAAGGTAGTGCATTATAATGCCAACAATGTATCATCTGGAAATGACTCCAAAAGTCCTTATGCAAGTACTTATTTGTTAACAGAAATTACAACCTCTGATTATATTGATCGAACATTTAATGGCCCTTCGAATGATGATTTTGGGGGGTGGACAAAGTTCTCTTACGTAAAGGAATACGGAACAGGAACGTCTAATGGTTGGTATAATTGGCGTATGCCTTATAACGGTTTAACTTACGAGAAAGGTACGCTTTCTGATGTGCGAGATGATGCGGCTACCTATACCAGAGGTGAAAAGGAAATTTATTATACCAAGGAAATTGAAACAAGAACCCATAAGGCCATATTCATTCTTAATGATCCCATTACAGAGCCGAGATACGATGGTTTTGCCGCACTTGCAGAAAGTCCAAGCGTAAGATCAGATAAGACATCTAAAGATGGAAACAAGGGGATAAGATATCTGAAAAGGATAGAACTTTATGCTAAAGACCCTGCAGATCCAACGAAGACCATTGGTAAGCCTATTAAGACTGTAAATTTTGAATACTATCCTGCGGAAAACTCTTTGTGTAAAAATTTGCCGAATGGTACAAATATTACTGGAGGGACTGCTGGGAAACTGACCTTAAAGAGGGTTTGGTACGAATATCAAGGAATAACAGAAAGTACCATCAGTCCTTATGAGTTTATCTATGAGAATAAAAAGCTGGCAAGTTCCCCTTCAGATATTGGCAATTACTTTAGATCTAATGGTGCTGTGAATATAAATTATCCAGGGATAGTGGGTGAGTTAAATACCTCTAGGCTAGAAAATCCTAATTATGATCCCAATGCCACAGATGTTTGGGGTAACCTCGGGTACAAATCCAGTTTGAGGAATCAGGTTATGCAGCCTTGGGTATATCAGGGCAATAGGGATGTCTCTGAAAAATACGATCCTGGGGCTTGGAACCTTAAGGTGATCAAACTGCCCTCAGGAGGGCAAATACTCATACAATATGAAGAAAAGGACTATAAAGATGTACAGAATCTTCCAGCTACTACATTGGTAAGTTTGGCCGATCTTGAAGAAAATCGAGACCCTAGTCATGTATCCTACAAAATTAATTTGGCAGATGTAGGTATTGCGCCTAGTACAAATCCTACGGCTCAGGAAATACAGAGTATTAATGATTATGTAAGTTATTTGAGTAACTATTTTAGTGATGCGGCAATGACCAGCCTGCCAAGTAAAAAGGCTTATTTTAAATATCTGTTTAATCTCAAGAGAAACAGTACTGATATACCACAAGTCGGTAGTTGTGGTGCTGAATATATTACAGGTTATTGCAAGGTAGGGTCTGTGACGCATAATGTTTCAGATCATACGATTTCCATTTCTCTAGAACAAAAAGAAGGAGTGCCTTGCCCTCTTTATGCTTGCAGGGACTTCTATTTGAACAACAGAGCAATGCTAAGTGTTAACGACGACTGCAATAATCCTGACAATGTTGATGCGGGCGATTCACCATTAAATTTGGTGACTAATATACTGGTTAATTTAACTCAGAATTTTAAAGCGGCTTCACAAGAAGTAGGCCAGAAGATCAATCCAGTTTATTCGTATTTAAAGTTACCATTGCCTCCCAATAGGTCCAAATTTGGAGGGGGCATTAGGGTTAAACGAATTATGATGTATGATGCAGGCTTAACTGCAGAAGAAGAAACTTTATATGGTACAGAATATTTATATATAAAAGAAGACGGAACCTCTAGTGGGGTGGCGACTAATGAGGCACTAAGGGAGGAAAACGCTTTGGTGTATTCTTTAGATAAAAGAATGCCTCAAGACTTAGCACAAAAGCTACTCTCTGGCGACGATAAGGATCAGTTTGAAGGTCCATTTGGAGAAAGTCTTTTGCCTGGGCCTTCTATTACCTATGCTCGGGTAGTATCCAAAGGTATTTATTCGGGTACTACTGCTCCAGGATTTACTGTGAATGAATATTATACGGTCAAGGATTACCCATCCTATAAAATTGATTATTCACAGGTGTCGGAAAGAAACCCTTTCATGCCAGACATCAATGCCATACTGGTAAATCTTTCATTTAAGAACCAAGTTGCGGCTCAGAATTATACTTTCATAACAAACGACATGCATGGTAAGCCTAAAAGAACCTCAAGATATGGTGGTAATTACCCTTTAGACCCTAAAACATTTGATGAAAATAGTTTCAAGCTGGCCTATAGGGAAGTATTTGACTACTTTCAGCCGGGTCAAAACATTCCAGTATTAAATGCCACAGGTATAGTAGAATACACGTCGTTAGGTGTAGAGGAACAGGTAACTATAGAATCTAAGATTGTTGAGGATGTTTCCGATAATTTAGGCTTTAATGTGAATACCAGTGTTGGGTATTTGGCCATTGTAGTATTGCCTCAGCTATGGCTTTCTGGGCACTACTCACATTCGGAAAGGAAGCTTAAGTCTATAGTAGCATCTAAGGTGATTCATTATCAGACCTATTTAAAAGGAACTTCATATTACAAAGATGGTTTGTCCTACAGGGTTGAAAACAGGTTGTTTGATCGACATACTGGGGATCCTATAGCTACCGTAACTACTGATGAATATAATGAAGTAATGATTAACGGTTCTAAACAGATTGGTACTTATACTAATTATACCATACCAGCGCATTATGTATATCCCACATTCGGTCTCAAATCAAGCAATGAAGGCTTTGTCAGAAATGAAGTTGTAAGCGGTACCTCTTTTACAAGTTCTGCGGTTGGTAATTATAAGGAGGGTGATTTGATCTCGATAGAGGGTGTTATGTGTTTTGTTACAGCAGTAAATACAAGCACTGGACTAGTTACGTTTTCTATAGTAGGTACAAGTACATTTCCAATGAGTGGTACTAAGATTGTTAAAATTGTGAATAGTGCAAATTCCAATCGTTTAAGATTACCAGCGGGAAATATCACATGTTATGGCAATGATGTGATGGATGGTGTGGCTACAGGTGTAGCCTATAGTCCTTTGGCAACGAGTATCCCCAATGTGATCAATGCGTCTGCTATGGTTTATTCAAATGTCTGGCCATTGGGCTCTTATGATAAAGATCTTTATGGTACCACAAACGAGACCAATCCATACTTAACGGGTGAAAAAGGAAAATGGAGACATTTGAGTACCTATTCTTTCAATGCTACGTCAGACTTGACTTCTGAAATGCTCAAAAAAGCTTTTAATTCAGGCTATTCTCCTTACACCAAATTTGATTATCTAACATTGTCTAATAATTATGATAACATTTGGATCAAGGGAAACTTAGTAACTAAATATTCGCCACATGGGGAGATCTTGGAAGAAGAAAATCTTGCGGGAGTGCCTTCTGCTGCAAAATTTGGACACAAAGAGAATGTACCATCAATAATCGCACAAAATGCTCGATTTGCTAATATTCTTTTTGCTGGTTTTGAAGATAAGACCAATGCAACTATCATAACAGATAAGACTTTTGCCCATACGGGTAATAACTGTGTAGCTATTGCTCCTGGACAGATTTTGGATCCATCTCTTACGAGTTATATCGTTGCCAATAGTCAAGTATTGAGCCAAGGTTTGATCTTACGATATTGGGCGAAATCAAAATCTGGTTCCAATCAGGCTTTAGGTTTAACGGTTAAAAAGAATGATGCCACATCGCAGGTAATTGCTGCTACTCAAAGCCTTGGAAATATGTTAAGGGTGGGTGAGTGGACATTGTATGAAAACTATATTAGTTTCCCTCAAGGTGCTGTAAGTTTAGATACTCCTATGCGATTGGAATTGAGCAATGGTGCTTCAGAAATAATATATGTAGATGACTATAAGTTGCAGCCTACAAAGTCAGAAACTACCGCATATGTATATGACAATGCCAGTCTGAGGCTTCTGGCGACGTTTGACGACAGGCATTTTGCTATGATATATCAATACGATGCGGAAGGCAAACTGGTTAGGAAACTGGAGGAAACGGAGAGAGGGTTAAAAACTATTTCAGAGACACAATATAATACACCATCAACAAGTCGATAAAATGAAAGTAAGTTTTCTAGTTTCTTGTGTTATCTTGAGCTATATGGGCGTAGTGCTTAAGGGGCAAGGTACGAGCTCAGATATTTGTAAGCAAATGCTTAGTAAAGTATTTGTGGAATATACCAAATTACCCAAAGGACTTCCGCATACACAGCTGAAATCGTTTCAAATGACAATGCGCACGGAGTATAAGGCTTCCTATAAAGCTAAAAACCAAGAATCGAAGCTAGAGCTCATGTTGGGATCGGATCTTTTGGTGGCCAAAAACGCAGATTTGCTTTCCATCTCAGATTCTCAGTACAGTTTTATCATGGTGCGTCCCACTCGGGTTTTGATCAAGTCTAAGAGCAGTTTGGGTAAAATGGGGGATTCTATGGCATTGGGTATTAGTGGCAAAATGTTGGAACAAATTGTGTCCTTTGAGTGCCGCGATATCGTGAAGGCTGGAATCACGTATCTCAAAATAAGCTGTGTGCCATCAGAATCGCTAAGAAAAGAGGCTCAGATAGAACAGATTGAATATGTTTTGGACCAAAATATTAAAGCAATGATCAGTTCTACGATCATATATACACAGTCAAGTCCAGTAGAGAGGATGTCCATATTGTATGGCCCAATAAGTCTGGTGCCAAGGCCTCAAGAGTATTCGGGAAAAATTACTGACATTTTTTTAAATGGAAAAGGTGCGCTCAAAGAGCAATACAAAGGGTTTAAGTTTTTAAATAACGTTAAGAAATAGCATAATTTATATCATATATGAAGAATATCGTCTTTACAATAAAGGGTATTTTAGTGTTGGCATTAGCCATGGTTCCTCAGCTGTTGCATTCGCAAACCATAGGTGATGGACCAGGGGGCTTGCCATCGACAGGGATGTTGTTTTGGTACAATTCGAGCAATATAAGGCAGAGCACCGGAGTTGTTGCGCAGTGGAACGATTCCAAGGTAAACACAGCTAATTACCTAGCCCCATCCGTAGCGAGCACGCTTACCTACAATTCTTCAGGATTTACCGCAGCAGGTGACAATGTCCCATACTTTTCCATGCCCGCAACAAGTTCCCTGACTGAATACCAAACAGCGGCAAGGGCAAATCAAGCAAGCTATGAGATTTGGGTGGTAGCAAAGGCGAGCGGGGTCAATACAGCCGCTGGAAACAAAACCATGCGTTTGTTCAAGATCACCAACGTAGCCAACAGCAACAATTCGGTGGCACTTATCGTGCCCTATCCAGCAAGTTCCACGGCACCATGTTCATTACAGGTACATAACAATGCCTTGGCCTCCATGGCTTCTTCAGCTACCCCGTTGATTACCAATGTGGACCAGCTGTATTATGCGACTATCGCCAAAACAGGCACCTCTACTGCGTCTACTATATTGGGTACCAGTAGTACGAGCAGTACTACCTTGGGTGTTAATAACACGGGGCTTGTAGATTTTGGAAAATTGACACTCAATGAGCCAACCTCTCCAACACCCTATACCAATTACGCAGTTGCAGAGGTCTTTGGATTTTCGGCAAATACAACCCCAGCACAAAAGGCCATCATACAAAACTATATCTACAGGAAATATTTTTCGGGTACAGATGTGTACAAGTTTGATTATGTGCAGACCAATTCAGGGTATGGGCTTACGGGCTCGGTAAATTCAGGGGTATTAAAGCTCAGCACGACCAGTGGTACTAATTTTGCAGTTGCCCACGACTATCAAGGAACGATAGCCTATAATCTTGCAGCAACTTTGCCTAGCCCATATAACGGATTGAAGATCAGGAACGAAGAATGGAAAGTTGTAAGCAATGCTGGTAATACCGCTGTAGTACTATCCTTTGACCAAGCCCAGATGACGTCATTGGACAACAAATCGAAAACTCCATATATCATTGTAAAATCGAATGCAACGACGGTGTCTGCCATTTATCCAATGACCTTGTCGGGGGGCAAGTACAGTACGACGGCGCTCAACATTCCAGTAAATTCCTTGATCAATATAGGTTATCTTGAGGCTACCTGTACCGCTGCCAACAACTTGACTTCTGGTGCCATTGCCTGGAACATCAGCAGCCTTTCGACACTTAGTTCAACCACTTTGGATGCGCTTACCATAAAGAGATCCTCTACGGGAACTCCTGCTGGTATTTTGTCGCTCACCCAAACTTCCACTGTTGCCAACACGTTCACAGCAGCCAGCACCACGCCCAAAAATCCCATAGACTTTTCACAGATTTCCTCCAAGAAGTGGTGCGTGGCCAAGGTTGGGGATGCGTCCAATATTGAAAGGTTTTCACTGAGCTTTCCGATCGCGAGCTACCCACAAGGGGCGAATTACAACATGGGGTATAATGTTATTGTGGACCCCAATGGTGATGACGTGCTTACCGATGCGGTGATCTACACCACTTCACAACTCGTAACAGGTACGCAGGGCGTAAGTGGTGTCAGTTTGCCAAATGGTGCCAAGGTCTCCATTGCGTTGGACTTATTGCACTTTAATATTTTTGGGGCATCATTGACCTCCATACCAAGTTCTTTCATCACACATGGCACACTCAACACCGCAGCAACCTATATATCTTCAAGCACTTTAAATGATGCCAACCTAAGGAGGTTCCACAGGTGGTTCAACTACACGGGCGCAAATGTGCAAGCGGTGCTTAGCTTTGACAAGAGGCTTTTCCAAAGCCTTATGGGCTTTGCCATACTTCAACCTTATCAGGTTCCTGTGATCATAGAAAGCAGTACCGTTACAAGTGCGGGCACTTTTGTGCAAAACGCCAAAGTATACGCACTCACGGCACCCACCGGCAATGTCTACTCCATGTCCCTTCCCCTGAAGCAGGGTTATTATTATACCTTGGGCATCATAGACCAAATAACGATTTCGGGCTATGCCAACTTCCGTGCCACTACGGGTCTCTTGGACTTGAACTATAACCTGCCTTCGGCAAAGGTAAGCAACGAACTCAACATATTCACGACAGACTTCAAGACCTACGACCATATGGTGGTATTTGACAACGGGGGTACCTATGCTATCGGTACTACGGCTTTGTCACTTGGTACAGCGGGAACATATACCCAGATCCCATATTATGTATGTTCTAAGGCGTTCAAGGTTCAAAAGTTCAACAATACATCCACACTCAACATTGGTTTTCACACGGCTGTAATACCTCCCAATGGAGATTTGCCAGATGATTTTTATTATGTATTGGTCATAGATAACGATGGCAACTGGACTACGACCGCCGACAGGTCCATAGTTGGGCTTGTGAACTCTGGTGACTATTATTATGCCTATGACCAGAACATCACCACTCAGAGTTTTGCCTTGGGCATCGCAAAGCAGGCAGACAACCATTTGATTCAAGAAATACGTCAAATCGGTTTCAGCAACATACCCACTACCTTGCCAGTTTCAAGCGACCTCATCGTAAATACACAGAGAAACTTCAGTTTTGCAACAGCCTGTAAGCAAAGTATCAACAACAACATTCTCAAGGTCTTGGTCAACACAGGCGAGACCTTTCAGGATGGTTTGGACAAGACCTTGGCTCCAGCCGACTTTAGTATCGATGTGACCATGGATCTAACTTATAAGAATGCCTCAGGCGTGCTCATCGGTACTCTGGAGACAAAGACCCTGACGCTGACAGGCAAATACCCCGAGGCACTCTATTCCAAAACACTACCCGTAGGTGTGCAGACTGTTACCGTTGCCATTAAGAGCATCACCCAAAGCTCAGGTACGCCAGCAACCGTAGATTTGGCCGGAATCAGGTCAAAACTAGCACTAAACGCCAGTATCGTACAAGACCTAGTGAAGACAGTGCCCAAGCTCAGGATGAGCTCATTGACAAACCTGTCTCAGCCCAACATCACTGATACCAAGCCCATACAATTTGTATGGGGTACCCCTTCCTGTCCAGTGGAGGGCTATAAGTTTCAGTTGCTGAGACTCTATAACAATGATCCAGCCAAAGCAAATACCACGACCTTTGAAGCCACCACAGACGTGGATTGGTCAAAGGCACTTACCCTGGAGACCATAAATGAGAACATAACCTTACAGCTGGCAGAAGGTTCGGGTTACTATACATGGCGTGTCATGCCTTATGGGAACAATAACTCTGGTGGTGTGGCAAACAGTAACAATTGGAGCAACTGGAGTTCTGACAATACGCCAAGCGAAACTTCGTTGACACTTTCAGCTAAAACTGCACCTAATGGCTATGGCCCCTCTGTGTTCTACTATAATCAGTTGGAGGATGATAAGAACTTTATTTATAACAGAACTTTCACTGAAGGGGGAAAGACTCACGAAAACTTTATCATAGCTGATGGACTTGAGGAGGTCCGTCAGACTCAGTCCAAACTCAATTCAAACAGTGGTACAAGCAATGAGCAAGGGAGTTTGATCATTGCCCAAAATGTTTATGATTATTCGGGTAGGCTTACAACTACGACCTTGCCTGCACCAATTCTTGATCCCAATCAGGCTTTTGGCTACCGACCAGAGTTCATCAAGGAAGATGGTACAGAAGCGGCTTACGGTCCTTGGAGTGTGGAAGCAAGGCCAAATCAATCCGCTTCCAATGTCAATATGAAGGTGAGTGCCAATAGCCTTCTCGGCAAGTACTATTCTGATCAAAATCCTGATACTAGGGTTCCTGATGCGGAGAAATATCCTTTCTCAAGAAAGATTTTCAGTGTGGATGGTAATAATGATATTATCGAACAAGGAGGTGTGGGTGGTAAACACCAGCCTTTTGGAGGACAGACTGTTCGACGAAGTACGGCTACGGCTTCTGCTAATGAGCTGTTGCCACTATTTGGTAATGAAACACCTGAAGGCGTTTTTAGAAACTCGATAACGGATCAAAATGGAACCACTTCCATCACGTATACCAACAGAAGCGGTAAAACGATTGCGACTTGTCTTTTAGTAAACGATGACCCCAACAGTCCAGTTAAACTACTGCCTTCTGCGCTCACTAAAATGGAATTGGACGCGACTCAAAAGCCAATAATTCAAAATGGTAAATATAAGATCTTGTCCAATAAAACGTTCTTTGATAAGATAGAAAACCAGATAAAAGGTAATACGATCGTAAGTGTTCAGGATTTTGATCTGGTGGGCCAACAAACAGTGGCTATTGACTATTCATTTACAGCCAATAAGTTTTTGTTGAATCTGTGTGATAATTTCTGTGTGACTTGTGGGTATACAGTAGAGTTGTATATCTATAATCTCAGCACAGGTACTTGGGCTGCTAAGGCTGTATCTTCTGCAACTAGTCCCGTGTTACAGTATTTGCCTAACCAGACAGCCATTACGGCATGTACCACCACTACTCCATCACCTTTTGCGTTGTCAAAGTGGACTAATCCAGATCAAACAACAACGACCAATTCTTCGATAACACTTCCAGGAGGGAATTACAGATTCTATAAGGTGATCAAACAGGCAACTGAAGATGACGCCAAAAAGGTGGCGGATGACATGGAGGCAAAAATGAATGCTGTCATTCAAGCTAAAATCATCACGCCTATTAAAGACAAGGCAAAGTTTGGTACCATGAAGTTTGTGAACCAGTACATATTCAATACTTTACTCCCAAGCTATATTTCTACAGGCAACACAAATGATCCAAACTTTGGTACCTATGTAGAGTTGGTGCGGGTGGATGGTGATGGCAATGAAATAGCGACATTAGCCTACTCCAAAAAGACCAGTACCTCGTCAGCTTTTATGGCTACGGGCATGTCTTCATACATGGACATCAAAGATGATATGAAACTCAAGATCGTAACTTCCTGCTGTACCATGTATGTTCAGATGTATGAACATAGGCCAGATGTATGTTCGCCTAAGGAATATCTTTCTGAGGTAGAGCTATCAGACAACATATCCGACCATGAGCAAATGTACAATACTACCATTAATGGTAATATTTCTGCTTATAGAACAGCAATGGCCAATAATTTGGGAGCTTCTTTAGTATCGTATACTGAACAAGCCATCTTGAACAATCCAGAGGAAGGATCAGGTTATGTTTCTGATCCGATTTATTTCTTACTCAAAAAGTCCAATACTTCTCCTGCTTATACTCAAACGGAATTCATAAGTTTGACTACCAATATGATCAATGATTATTTGTTGTGGAAGGTGGATAGTATCGCGCTCAATACGGCAGCACTTAGGGATGCCAGTAAATATAAAATATTTCAAAACCTTACTTGCTACAATATCTCCAACTCATGGAAATCCATAGTGGAAGAATACTTTTCGCCTATTCCTCAGCTCCAAAGAAATGCTCAAAAAAATGCCTCAGTTAGCGGGATGTTAAATTCCAACAATCCAGGAATAGATCTTGACAACCCTAATTTTAACGGGAACTTAGATGCAAAGTCTACTAAAGAAACGATTGATAAGTTTATATCAAACATAGGATATACCTATATTGGCTATGTGGGTACTGGTGTGGATGTAAGAGCACAGGCTTATAAGCTATTTAACTATGGTACTCGCGATACTGATTGTGAATCTATGTTCTGCACCGCAGAAATGAACGCTGGGTATAATCTGACGAAGCAAGAAGATAACGTAGATGTGCTGAATGGGGAAAGCCCTTCGACCAATCTGGATGCTGCTACAGAATATCCTGATATAACAAAATCTGCGGTGAGTACAGCCATGTGTAATGCCATGCTCTCTCTTCCTTCAACCCCCAATGTTTGCATGCCGGTATCAGAAGCTGTTAATGCTGGCACCAGCAATAATCTGGCAACAGGGAGTATTGGCTACAATGTGCTCAAGGTCAGATTATACTCGAAGATAGATCAAACCCCAGCGGTGTATAGGTATCTGTATCCTGTTGAGTATACCATGCTCAAAAAGTGTGTGGATGCGAATTTTGATAATCTTGGCAATAAATCTTCTGGTGCGCTGGATGCTGACGATGCCGCAAGAGCAGACTCTGAAAACAAGATTAGGGAGATTAGGCTTAAATTGTTGAATGACTGTAATATAGCTTGTGATCAGAAATATAGTCTTTTCTATGCACAGGTTGCCAAATTGTATGATCCAGACGGGGATGGTTTGTATTTTGCCAATCCCAAGAAACTATACGGAACAGAGTTATCAAGCAATGGTACTTTTGATGCAACACTAGCACCTGCAACTTATAGTGATGGTAAATGGGGGGCAATTACCTCTTCGACGACTAAGACCATACCTGCGGCAGAGTTTGTGAGCAACAATTACGACTTGTCTATTAGGAATATACTTCAAAAGATCAATTTTGTATCAGGCAAGAAGTACGCAATTACCTTTGACGTGCTTAATATGTCAAACATCAGTAGTCTTCAGTTTAAATTAGCCACTTCAGCCGCTGATATTGCAGGCTTTACGGCACTTTTAAAGAGCTTTACTACCGACCTGAAACTGGGTACCAATGAGTTTACCTTCACACATTCGGCAGGGGCTACATACACCTTCTTAGGTTTGATTACCACAAGTACCGCTTCTGCAAAACTAGTTGTTGATAATCTTTCTATAAGAGAGATTACCTATTCCTCGGGCACTGCCTCTATTTCGGCTGATGATATCTGCTGTACTGCCAATAGCTTGGTGCGAGGTTGTAAGGACGATTGTGTACTAACAGAACAAATATTGGTTTGTAATGCGCTACCTATTATGAAGGCTCAGATTTATTACAGAACCAACTTAGATAAACCTGCAACCTGGAAGAGGGCGGGGGAGACTTCTGCTTTGGATATCGACATTACCACAAATGTAGGCGATGTTTATCCAAGCATTACTGCGGCAAGCAATGCCTACAATTTTGATTTGAATGTGGCCATCAAACAATACAGTCAACTCTATATTAAGTCTAGTTACAAGTTTACTAATGGCAAGTCTATTGATGTGGTTTGGGGCAAAAATTACGGCACCCAAAATCCCGATAACCTTAATGTCACCATAGTGCAGCAGGATGTGGATCTGAGTAATAAGTCCTCGCAAACACCTGTATTCCAGATTAGCGATGATTACGGTACCTATTCAAGTCCTCAAAAGATCTGTGAAGTCTATAAGTTTTTGAAAGCTGCGGTTAGCTCCGCTAGCTGTGGCGGGAATCCTATTTCGGCTGTTACGTTATCCTCAATCGAATACACATATTCCTACGATGGTAAAAACAACTGGAAGCCGCTCACTTATTCAGGACTTACCTCTACAAATACTGTACCTATGCGTGAGCCTGCTCCTCAGGTTACTTTGGAGATGAAGGTCCGTTTCATCTACAGTCAGACAGGTACTTCTACCGATAGCTACAGAGAAAGCTGTATTACCAAGATCGAGTTGGGGGCATTTGGCGGGTTACGTACCTTTAGTCCATATTTCGGAGTTGATAAATCTGTTAAAACGTATAGCGGAACCAGTTCTGTTTTGGAAAATGCCACAGGTACTAGGCTCTATTTGTTTAGCCCGAGTGAAAACATATTTAGGGAAGGTAAATCGGCCTGTTATGATAAAGATATGCTTAAGACAAAAATCGATAAGCGTCGTCTCACTGTAGCACCAGGTACGCCTACAGAGCTTAAAACGGTGAATACTATTATCAATGGTGGGTTCTTGCTTAAGCCCTACTGTACCACGAACTGTCCTAGTACCACGGGCTATAGACTGGTGGATAAATCTGCAGTGACCTCTTCTTGTGGGCAACCTGTAGGGAAACCTGTTATTAAATGGCAGAATACTATACCTAGTTCCATAGCACCTCCAGATAACATTTTTGTAAATGGACAAGGTGATTTTACTTCTGTTACCAATAGTATGGATGTTTTGACTTTTGATAAAAATACTGGCACTGTGAAAAGTTCAGTAGTAAATAACATCGATGCCTTTAATACAGTTTGCTTCAAGGATAAGGGTGGCAACGATATGATTTTCAATTTAGGGAAAATATACAACTCTGCGGGTACGGTGGTTAAAGATCTGAGTACTACCCAGAATTCTGATTTTGGTGCCTTAATCAATTCTAATACAAGTATGTTGTTTAAAATTGTACCCTATTTAGACGGTTATATGATCTTCAGAACTGACGATATCCATACTGGCTATCCAACTATTGGGTCCTCAGATTATGTTTTTACAATTGGAAGACTTGATGATAATTTTAACTATGTTAATTTTCCCAATACCTCTAGTCCTTTTAAAAATATAAATGTTAATTGTAATCTTGACGAAAGTTGGGGAGGAACTTATACTC
>CAMFLX010000082.1 GCA_945957555.1 uncultured Cytophagales bacterium | reverse complement strand
AAGCTAGCATTACTAGCTTTTCAGTCAGAAAAACTCCGTGCCTCATGACTTTTTCATATCATTTCGTCTCGCTACAAAGTCTAATGCTTAATCTGTGTTTAATTCATCATTACGTATGTTTATATATTCGTCAAAAGAATCTAGTATATTTATAATCAATCATTTAAGATTGTTGAAGTAGCATATATACCTTTATCTCGTATTTTTTAATCCCCAAGATCCATGTTGGGAGCATTTTCAGTTCGTGCAGGTTTCTTTTTGGGGCTTGCATTAGGATCACTGCCAAAAGTATACTGGAGGGTGAACTTAAAGTATCTGATATCTCTACGGCTCATAGACTTTTGATACACAGTGGCTTGTTCGTAAGTAGTGATCTGTCTGTTGGAGTTGAACACGTCATTAATGGAGAAGAGGGCACTTGCCTTGTTTTTCCAGAATGATTTTTTTACCGCAAAATCAATCGTACGAACTGCTGCCCTATAACCCTGCAATTGTGGGGTACGGCTCGTATTGTTTCCATTGATCTGAACCAAGAAGTTTTTAGGAAGCTTGTAGGTGATATTCAGTTTGGCATTGTATACCCAGAGAGACTTGCTGTAAGTTTCTGTTTGCAATTGCTTGTGGTAGCCGTTGAAGTTGGCCATGACACTTAAACCCTTAAAGAGCTTAAAGGTGAAGGTGTTGTCTATACCTGTTTGTATATCGGCTTTGGCGTTTACAAAGGTAGTGATCAAGATGGACGAATCAGTGGCGGAAGTCTGAACCAGTGGTTTGATGGTATTGTCTTCGTACTCATAATAGGCGCTTGCCAGCCAATCAATTTTCTTCCAGTGTCTATTGTAATTGAATTCAGCGAAGTTTGTAAACTCTGGCTGTAGGGCAGGATTGCCCATGGTCACGTTTTGTCGGTCGTTTGACTGTATGCCCACAAAAAACTGTCTCCAGCCAGGGCGTCCTATTTTCCTACTCAGGTTAAAGCCTAGTTCTGAGTCTTTGTTGATCGTTTTCTGGACAGCAAATGAAGGAAACAGTGCCTTGATGAGGTTCTTGCCTGAGCTCGACGGAAAGTCGTAGCCGAAGTTGGTGGGAGGGTCCATTCTAGAGTCTCCCCTTAAGCTAGAAAGCTCAAGTCTCAAACCTCCTTGGATTTGGATTTTGTGTTTGACTTTAGTCGTGTAGAGCGCGTATGCTGCGTTTACTTTTTCTGTGATCAAGGCATTTTGAGAATAATTGGGTAACAGGGTATATTCAAGGGAAGTGTTTTGTAGTTGGTTGAAAAAATACTGCTGGTCTCTTGCATTGATAAAACTTCGTAGACCCATTTCTATTTTGCTGGAATCTCTTACTGGGCTTACATAATCTAATTGACCCACCCATTGGTTTCCTAAAGTGCTACCTGTGATTTTATCTGTTTCAGGATAGTTGACTTGATTATTTCCTAATGAATCATAAGCTGTGGTAAACCAGTTGGCATCGTTTGAGGCTTTGTTTCTTGTATAACCAGAGTTGAAGCTTAAGCTCCTTCCTTTTTTATCAAAACTTTTACGCCATTCTAGTTCAAGCCCAGTATTGGTAAACTGATTACTAGGTATAGTAATGCGTTCTCCTTGGCTCACAACCTCTTGTTGGGCGTTTCTGTTGGCATAGCTTTGCGAAGTTGTACTATTGAATTGTCCTGACACATACGTACCTGCTACGGTGACTGTGTTTTTTGTGTTGGCCTTATAGTCTACTGCCAATCTTCCGTTTGAAAATATATTGTTACGCTTTATGTCCGTATTTTGGTCATAATAACCAACAACTGTTTTACTTGCATCATAGTTGATGCGATGTACATAATTAGTAATCGGAACATTTGACGTATTGTAGTTGTATCCAGCTGTAATACCCCATTTGTTTTTGCTGCATTCAAGGTTAAACATGCCGTTGTACCGAGCATTGTTGCCTATGCCAGCACTTACCGATCCATTATATCCCTTCTTTTTTGTTTTTTTGAGCACTAAGTTAATGATCCCGTTGGATGTTGATGCATCGTATTTGGCAGAAGGGTTAGAGATGATCTCTACTGATTCAATTTGACTGGAAGGGATTTGCGCTAAACTTAGCTGCGTTGGTTTTCCATTGACATAAACAGTAGCTGATGCATTGCGTAAAGTCGCGTTTCCGTCAGCGTCAATGGAGACAGAGGGGATGTTCTTGAGCAGATCTTCTGCGGTGCCGCCTACTGCAGTTATATTTTTGTCTACATCAAAAGTACGCTTTTCAAGCGAAAAGTTTGCCGCATTCTTTTCGTCGGTCAGTACCACATCTTCTAGTTTAGCCACAGTGTCTTCACTTATTTTTAAGGTTCCAAGGTCAATATCTTTATTCAATACTAATATCTTGCTGAAACTCATATAACCATCAGCAGCGACTTTGAAGGTTGAAACTCCAGCGGGAATGCCCTCAATCACAAAACTTCCCGATTCTGTAGATGTATTGCCTGCTACCAAAGAATCCTTATTATCGATCTTTTGTGTGACAAGTAAGGTTGCAAAAGGCAGGGGCTCATTGTTGATACCTGTTGTTAAATTGCCTTTGAGCTTTACATATTCTTTTTTTTCTTGTGCCAAGGCGCTTAAGGCGATGAACAGTAAGATTTGAATAAAAATAATCTTCATAAATTAATAAAACTATAAGAATTTTGTTGTTGCTGGATTTGTTGTATTTGATTGCAAATCAAGCCTACAAAGGTATGCCAGATATTTTAAAACCTAAAGAATTGTGAATTAATGTGGGGTTTAATATTTTATTATGAATTCAAATTTATAATCGCGTGATAGACACTATTAATAACAGCCACCATTTTGGGAAAATCAAGTGTTTCAATAGTATCACTCACTTCGTGATAATTAGGATTGCGAATAAACGAGGTATCGTTGATCATAACAGCACTATATCCGAAATTCCAGTAATTTCTATGATCGGACAAACCAGAAAGACCAGAACTATTAGGAAAGGTAATGGTTTGCACATCAATGAGTTTTTGCTGAAACATTAAGTTGTAGATCTTTTGTGTAAAATTAACGTGAGCGTCAATTCCCACGACCATGATAAAATTTGCAGTGTGTGGGTATAGTTTGGCCAAGGCTTCATTAGGAAAGGGCTGAGAATTGGGTGTATCAGAGAAATAGCCTATCATTTCATAGCAAATCATTCCGATCACATCTACTTGTTGGTCATACAATGATTTTGCATGGATATAACTACCCATTTCAGTGGTTGCAAAGAACGGAGGCTCTTCGAGACAATAGCTTACAAAATCAATTCTATAATCAATCTCAGGTTTGAAGCTTGCTACTAACCTCGCTGTTTCTAACAAACCAGCCACGGCACTTGCATTATCGTCTGCCCCTGGTTGATTTCCACAAACATCATAGTGTGCGCCTACGATCAAGCGCTTAGTCTTGTGGGTATTGTATGAAGCGATGATATTAGTATACACATTATGCTCTGCCTCCCAAGTTTGTTTTTCAACAGGTAGTCCACATTTGGTGAACTCATCCTCAATGTAGGCACATACTTGTGCCAAAGAATTAAGGTTCTGGTAGTTTCTGGGTGGATTTATGGAGGTAAGGAAATCTACATCTTTGTAGATCCGTTCAATGTTTGTAGTCATTTTAAAAAAATCAAGCTTCTTCTAGTACAGAAACATCCGCTTTAAAAGGTTTTCTGATCTTCCAGCTGTTGTTTTCCAATTTGGCCACTTGGTGTGCGGCACATCTTTTTACGATTTTTGAAAGACCATTGGTCTTCACATAAGTATAGTGCATTTTGGGGTTGGCCCCAAGGCTTGCCTTGGCATCCAAAGAAGTTCTGCCAAAATTGATGGCACATTTCTGCTCTTTGATCCCTATTTCTACAGCCCTGAACAACAAATTGAAGTATAGATCATAGGCATCGTTTTGTGAGTAATCCAATCCTACATAGTGGATATTCAGCAACGTTTCTGACCTAAAGTAGGTGAGGAATGCAAGCATATTGCCTTCTCCATCATACTGTGCCTCAAATACAAAGTTCTCACCAAAGGCCTCTTTGAGTGCGGTGAAGTGATCTTGAGGAGCTGTACCCGCTAGAAACTTTTGTTTGGAAACCACTTGTTTGTAGAGTTGGTAGATCTGTGCTTCCTGAGCTTTGATATCTTCTGTACTTAAGGTTTTAAGAGTAAGATCCTTTCCCTTCTTTCTGATCGTAACAGCTCTTTTGCTGTATTTGCGTTTGAGCGCCGCCACATAATCTTCGAAGCATTTCCATTCTGCATCTACTTGCATTTCCATGGTAAAGTCTTCCAATGGACGCTCATAGCCTTCTTTTTTGAAGAGTTTTTCAGAATATTTGTTGAGCTCACTACCTGTAGGGATCGTGACAATGTTAATGTTCAATTCTTTTGAGATCTTTTCTATGCCTTTGATGATCAAATCATGTTTGTCGGTAGCATTAATAAGCCTGTCATCTGCTATGCTGAAATCAAAATCGTACAAGAGTGAATATGTAGGGTGGGCTATATTGAATTTACAGAAACTCAACAGTTTTTTGCTGATGGATCCAATGATTCCGGCTTTTTCTTGATAGAGCTCGCTCAAATTGATGTGGATAATTTCCAAGGGAAATACAAGTAGTGTATTGTCCTTATCGTGCATTTTGATCAGTTTGAATTTCTCTGGGTAGCTGCGGTGCAGGTATTGTAAATAAGAGGCCTTTTTTTCGTCTCTGGCTTTGAGCCAGACAAGATCGTCAATGTTGAGGTTTTCTATGATTTGGAAATGTATTTTGTCTTTTTTTTTGGAGAGAGGGCAAAAACTTGATTTCATTTCTCGTGGCGGTTTTTCACTCTAACTCATATTTGATTTGAAAAGTTGCATTTATGGTAGGAATATTTGCCTTTATCCTATCATGAGGGTACTATTTATTTTGATGATTCAAGAAATTGAGCTAGCCTAAGTGCCTGTTGTAGGTGTCTTTCGTTGTGTGCGACAATAAATTGTAATACATCGGTCAATCTTAATCTTAGGAATCTTGCTATCGAAATCGGAATTTTGATAGCATTAATGTCTGTATGCTGTGCGGTGTTTAGTATTTCTATAAGTGTATATTGCTGTTGTATACTCTCTGTAATAACTAGCTTGGCCTGTAGTTGTAAAGCAGGTATATGATCCTTTAATGCTTTGTACTTATGCATTTGGGCCGACGGGATCATCATGTTTGTGAAGTATCTGCCCAGCCAAGAGCTTTTTACTTGCAGTTCAGTGTTTGGGCCATGTTCTTTGTGTATTGCTTTTTGGATCAGCGGAATATAATACCTTCCGTAGCTGTTCAAATGTTCTAAACATTGAACAATACTCCAGCCATTATCTGGAGCTAGAGTATTGAGTGTGGCTTCCTCCATGTTTTCAAATGAGCTTTGTATGGTATGGAGATGTGCCCTTGTACTTATTTCCAATTGTTGTAGGAGCTCTGCTTTGGAGATCAGTATCATTTATGTATGTTACTTTTAGGGAACAACCTAACATTAGCCCAAAAGAGCGCTATCGCTACCCCACAAAGAACAAGTTCTATCTGCAGCCATTGATTACCAAAAGCTCCTAATTTACCTTCCATATAAATGGTGGTAATACGCGACAGTGCATAAAAGCCCCAAAGCATGCAAAGGAAGCCAATGGCAAGCGTTTGGTCTTTGAAGGTGAGATAGCAAAGACTAATGACAATACTGAGTCCCACACCACCATATACGCCTCTGATGGAACTCAAAGCGTCTGTATTTGGCAGTTGCACACCTACCAAGTCCATAACTGACTGAGGATTAGCGATGGCCATGATGCTTACCGATAGTAAGCTTAAGGCTGAAAACACGATGAAGCCTTTGCTGGTGACGTTGATGATTTTAAGAATGTTTGTTTGCATGATTCCTTAATTTATAATGCAATTTGCATCTGTCCTTTGTGATAAGACTTGGCAAATACCAAGATTTACTAAATCCTGATCCTATTAACCATTTTACTGAAGTTGGTTGGGTCGACACCGATATAGTTTGCCAAGTATTTATGTGGTACAAGCTGTAGTATATGTGGACTGCGCAGAAGTAGTTTCTTGAATTTATCTTCCGATGAAAAACATTGGAGCTCAACCTGCCGCTCCAGTACGCCAGATAGTGCATGGGTAACCCCATGATGAACCATGGTGGCAACAGCAGAATATTGATCCATGAGCCTTTGTAAATCACTATACTGTGCTTTTAAAAAGGTAGATGCCGTCAAAGTTTCATAATAATATCTAGAAGACTTCTGTAATAGTAGGGAGTCAAGCACGCCACCAAAAGATGGCGCATAGGTAAAGACCAAAGTAGCCTCTCGGTTCTCTTCGTCAAAATAATACACTCTTTGTACTCCTTCTATGACAAAGTATAGATGTTTTTCAGTATTTCCAGCAGCAGTAATGAGCTCTTTCCTTTTGGCACTGAAGGGCTTCCAGATTTTTGCAAACTCTTCCCATTCGCAATTGGGTAGGGGAGAAGTGGCATCAACGATTTTTTTGAGGAGTAAATATGCTTCAACCATAGCTCAATAGTAATACAGCATAAAAGTACTCGATTCTGCCATAAATGAAAAACTGATTGCCCTTGAGATTTCTCAAACAAATAATAGAATCATTTAGTTAAATTGTTAAGTGCTCATTTGTGGCAGTAACCAATGTCATCGCAGAAACTGATATTTGTTCTGTTCGAAGTGGAAAATAATTGTTAAATTGAATTATAAATTTTACAGAAAATGTTCACTATACTATGCCCTACAGACTTTTCAGAAGCCGCACACAATGCTGTTCTATATGCTTCTGAGATTGCAAAAAACCTTCATGGTCGTTTGCATTTGACCCACATCGTGCACCCCACATACGTGGCAGTAGATTCTAACGGTCTTTTCATGGCCGACGTAGGATTGGAAGAACAACAAGAAGCTTCAAATGAGCGATTAGATAAATTAGCCAAAGAACTCAATAATAAAGATGTAACGGTTACGATTTCTACAGAATATGGCTTTTGGGATAATGCTTTATCGGATCTCAAAGAGAAAGTAAAGCCAGATCTGCTGGTTTCTGGAACGCAGGGTGCAGGCTCTGTTTTCTCAGCAAAGTTCTTTGGCATGAACACTATGGATATGATTCAAAGAATTGATTGTCCTGTGTTGGTGGTACCTCCTCATTATAAGTTTTCACAGATGGAGCAGATCGTTTATGCGACAGATTACCAATTTGAGGACATAGATCATGCGGAGTTTGTGGTAAAGCTCGCTAAGATCACCTCGGCAAGTATGAGTTTTGTACATGTAAGCTCTAACCCCAAAGAGGCAAAGAACGATCAGGTAGTTATGGATTGGTTTAAAGAAATGCTGGAACAACAGGTTAAATACCCTAAGACAAACTACTCATTACTTGTGGACCAAAATACAGACAAGGCTTTGGAGCGTTTTGTAACAGATGCCGAGGTCGATTTACTGTGTGTTTCTATGAGGCATAAGTCAGTACTACAGCAGTTGTTTAGTCATAGTCATACCTATAAGTTTGTTGCGGATGCCGTAGTGCCTGTATTGGTGTTCCATCTTCATGACAATTTTAGGTTGTAGTTGCTATATACGTTTTACAAAAACAAAAGGGGATGCGTCGTTTGAGGTATCCCCTTTTGTTTGATTTTAGTGGTTGTTTTTCCCTAATTCAGTTTTAACCCAGAATACGCATTAGAAATTTACTGCGACAAAATGCTACTTCAAATTCATTTCGATACTCGTTTTTCTTCATTCAAGCTAGAACTACTAGCTTTTCACTCAGAAAAACTCCGTGTCTCATGACTTTTTTGTACCATTCCGTCTCGCCAAAACCCCAAATGCGTATTCTGGGTTTAAAGAAGCCAAATTGTAAAACTTTATATTTAACTTTTACAGTATTGGCAATGGTTTTTGTGCAAAGTAAAATATTTACTTTGTGTTTCTTTGTCTGTGCCGATGGAGAGATTCGAACTCTCAAAATCTTGTTTCTAAGACAAGCGGATATGCCTATTCTCCTACATCGGCCTTGTGTTTCCAGTACGATTCGAACGTACAATCTTTGGTTCGTAGCCAAAAGGTTTATCCTGTTAGCCTATGGAAACATTTGGGCTCTCCATACCAGACTCGAACTGGTATCAACTGATTCACAGTCAGCTCGCTTACCATTAGCGTAATGGGAGCATGTATTGCCCTCCGTGGATTCGAACCACGATTGGCTCCTTCAAAGGGAGCTGTCCTGCCATTAGACGAGAGGGCACTGAGTACGGGACTTTCCCCGTTGTCAATGACTGCTTTTGCGTGGTTGTGCCAAATAAATCAGGCTTAAATATTTCATGATCAGGGTTGCAGTCATGTTATTAGACCCTAGAAAACGAAAAAGCCCCATTCGTAATCGAATGGGGCTCAAAGCTCTTCTACTTTGTATGTATCGTTAGTGTCTACATACATAATAGCCCCATTCTTCGTCCTGCGGACGGAGTTGATGTTGCGAGATATGTAGATACATTATATTCATGATGCAAACATAAGTGTTTTGATTTGTATTAACAAATTATATATTGAATTATTTGAAGATTTTTTTAAAAACCGAAAATGGTTTTGATATGTATATCGGTTCAAATGTTTCCAATATTTACTTTTCAAAGAGATAAGAATATAATTAACTATGGTCTTAAAGGACTGGTATGTCTGAAAAGATGAGTTTGGAATATGTATTTTGGTTTGAATAACTAACAGTGGCTTGGGCTGTACCGAAATCAAGATTCGTCTTTGGTAGTCCGTATCAGGCTAACACCAGAAATAAAAAATAAAAGCCCTAGGATTCCAAAAATGGTCAATGCCTTTATGTTGTGAGTGCCAGTAGCGCTATTGGCATAGACTATGGCAGCAGTGATGAGTCCTGCTATACCAAGGAGCGTCAATATGGCTGAGAAGATTCTTTTTACATTCATGTTATTTACGATAAATTTAACGTTTATTGTTTCTTGGAAACCTGCCAAAGCACAAGACCACCCACTCCCATAAGTACAAGACCGACTGCTGGTGACCAGCTCATATAATTGGGTTTTTCTCGTGTGATTTCAACCTTGCCCAAATCGACTACTTTTTCTTTGGTGAAAAACTGAAATGATGTGAACAGCGTCATAACGAAGCCTATGATAAGAAGAGCAATGCCTAATGGTTTCATGTAATCAATTTAGAGTGAAAAATTATTTAAAGAATACAAACGAAGCCCCTATTGGATTTGGTCCTATTTGTAGCCATCAATGCAAAGATGCGAACATACAATGAAGAAAGGCTTATACTTTTATCACAAAGACTTACATATATCACATATTTAGCCGTATTTCCTACAGAAGACACCAAATGGTGTCAGTTGTTTGGGAATTAATAATGACAGCGTATGATATTGAAAATGAGATTAGTCCTAGGTGACTATTTCCATTTTGATGGAGAAGTACTATTTTTGTAACACTATATCTTTTTTAAATGACCGATTCATGAAGACTTTTTTACTAGTATTGGTTGCCTTTTACTTTTCTACAATGGCACAGATAGATACTGTGTATGAATATGGCAGCCCTGTGATTATCAAAAAAAAGGTGTTTTTGGAGGCCGAAGAAGTGGTAAAACCTCGAACATGGTTTTTGTCCATTGGTGGTGGCTTGGGGAGTATCGCCTCTCAGAACCATAATGATAGCATACGTTTGAGTTTTGGAAAGGCTTCTCAGCTGGAAATGACACTCAGGAAAGCTTTTGGAAAGTTTGAAATAGGCACAGGAATCGCTTTTTTATCTACACAGGCAAAGACTTTATATCAGCATAGCTATTGGCTTGACAAGGAACGGAATATAGTGATTAATGATACTTTGGATGTGTATTATGAGGTTGTGAATGGGGATTCAACTCCTGTATATATAGTGGAACCAAAACCTGGCGTAGAATGGTATAGGGAAACGATGGATACAACTTATGCCCGGTCCTCTACGGTCTATTATTTACAGGTACCTTTAAGTGTGTCGTATCGTATGGCATGGAAGTCGTGGTACATGAGTCCTGGCTTTGGCGTACTTGTGAGTATACCTTTGCGTAAACCCGAGCTTGTGACAGAGGTAGCTAAAAGCACTCCGAAAAGTACGGTTTGGGGTTCAATGGCATTAAGTGTTGGCAGGCGTTTAGGAGAACGCTGGCGTGCAGAGCTTTCGGCAGAAGGAAGAAGAAGTATGGCTCCGACTTCTGATTTGAGGGCAATTAGCAGTCAGAGGGGACTGATATTAGGATTCAAGGTTTTGTATGCTTTTTAGTCCAATTGTTATGACTGAAAGTTGTTCAAATATGGTTTGAATACAATATCAGCAATGTTCTTTATTGGTTTGCAAAACGGCTTTTTAACTATTTTAGAATGAACTATATCTTAGGAATCATTACTTCCATTTTGCTCGTATCATTCCAATCTGTGGCACAAATAACAGGCAGGGCCATCGTGGAGGGACAGTCTGTTCACGATGGTATCAAGGTGACATTTATTGCTAAGTCACCCTCTGCACATACTGATTCTACCTATACCAAGGTGGATGGAAGCTTTAGTATAGATCTCAAAGCGGGTATCTATCAGATTATCTTTGATAAAGATGGCATATTGGGCTATTACAAAGACAATTCTCCTGTATTGCTACAAGGGCCTCAGGTCTTGGATGAAACTATTGTATCTAGTAAAATATATGTTTCGGGACTTGTTGGGGGGCGTTGGACAGGTAAGAATAGATACATTGTTCAGGGTGATCTTACGGTTATGTCCAAAGATACATTGGTTATAGAACCTGGGGCTATTATAGATTTTCAGGGACCCTTTAGTATCTCAGTCCAAGATAACGCTTTTATAAAAGCATCTGGGATGCAGAACAAAAAGATTACATTTACTGCTAGTGATGGCATAGCTTGGGGAGGGATTATTTTAGGGAACGTCAATGCTAAATTCGAATATTGCCTTTTTGAAAACTTTCAAGAAGGATTATCTATAGGAAGTATCTTTTCTGAGGATTCAGCCTCTTTTTTTGATGTGTTTTCGTGTGAGTTCAGAAACTTTACAGGTACTGCGATCTATTCTTATGTGCCAACGACAAGGCTCGAAAACAATATATTTCATGATTTTAACAATGCCATAGCCATAGATGCTTCATACGTAGGTAATCCCATAAGCTGTAATTATATATATAACAGTTGGAATAGTACAGGTATCGATGCCAAGTATTGTCATAGTGCGGTTGATAATTATATTGAAAATATGGATGAAGGTACTGGCATACAGTATTCCTATTGTAGTATTACTAATAACGTGATAAATAAGGCAAAGGTGGGTATATGCCAATGTGAAGCCGTCTATGAAACTAATGGAAAAATCATGAATTGTCTCATTGCCAATTGTTCTGAGTCTGCGGTAAAGTATGGTCTTGCAGGCATTATTTTTCATGAGCGATTGATCAATAGTGTTTTTGTAGGGAACAAATGCGTTGTTAAGGTGCCTCAAGATAGTAAAGTGACGATTAAGCCTAATCCTGTTGTGAATAATCTATTGTATCACAACGAAACTAATTTTGAGTTTTTTGATGTATTTGCCTTGGGCAATTTGATTACCGTAAACAATAACGGAGATTCAATCGATGCCTATAATAATTTGTATGAGGATCCTTTATTGGTCAATAATACCTCATTCTTGCTTTCTGATCATTCCCCGGTAAGGGGTGCTGGAGCAAATGGGGTGGACATCGGACCACAGATTTCAAATACTTGCATGGAAAAGTATTTCTATCCGTTTGACATAAGGGCGGATACCTTGTCTATTTCTGGAATAGTGCATGTGGGCAACACACTTTTAGGGAATGTAGCCGTCGTAGCAACAAATATTCATACCAAATATACTTATGGCGCTGATATCAGCCCAAACGGTAATTTCATAATCAAAAATCTGCCTCGAGGGCAGTATCAGGTCAAAGCAATACCCTCTACAACTACGCCAAATCCGTATGTTGTCACCTATTATCCTAACAAGACAAATGAAAGTGCAGCAACACCTTTGGACCTACAACATAAAATCGTGGATCTGGATATTTATCTGGCCATTTGGGTAGGAATAAAGGATATGACCCTTTCTCAAACACCTGCACACCCTAATCCCTTTGGGGGAAGTCTTACTATTGGAATTGCGGAAACCGTTGTAATCTTGGATGCCAAAGGGAGTATTATGTATCAGGGTAGACCTCGTGAATTGCTGGATACTAGTCTTTGGCCTCAAGGCTTATATTTGCTTAAAACCAAGAATGGCATGCACAAACTCATCAAGGATAAATGATCTGTTATTAATCCGGACACTTCTGATGGAAGAATGACTTTGTAGAAAATCTTACTATTAGTTCTTATTCCTCTTCTTGTACATCAAAAAAGTCATGATGTGCCCTAGTTCTTCTGCCGTTACGGTTTCTTCAGGCAGGCCACTTTCATGTTGCGGATTTTGAACCCTAAGCTCGTAGCCTTTGAGTTGCTCCGGCTTGAAATCAGGCACCAATCGTTTCCCTCTCACAGTCTTTGTATGGCATTTATCGCAATTGATGTTGTAGAGGATCTGGCCTTTTTCATAGAGTTTTACATATTCCACTTTTACAGGTTCAGACATTTCCGCAGGGAAATCGTGGGGTATGTGTTTCGATGCCGTACAGGCTATGGCCAAGAATCCGATCAAGATAAAACCGCCGTATATGAATGTTCTCATCTGTCTATTAATAATCACCACCTACTTTTCTTTGATTGAACACTGAACTTTTGGAAATAGGAAGCCCTAATGGAGGTTTTTCAAATATAACTTTTTCGTCGAGTGAATGTATGAAGGCTATCAAATCCACCTTTTCTTGAATACTCAAATGTAAAGAATCAGCAGAAAGTGTTTGGTTGTCGATCGCCAGCCCCCGACCTGCACCGCCGCCGCCATCATAAAAGTCTATCAGGGTTTTCAGATCGGGAAATGAGCCATTGTGCATGTAGGGTTTGGTGTGTTGTGCATTGCGGATGCTCCCAGTTCTAAAAGCCCGATGGGTTTCGGTAGCAGGATTAATTTTGTGTCTGCCCAAGTCAGGACTGAGTGCTTTAAAACTTAGGTCGCTAGGTACGCCCAATACTTCAAATTCGGAACCTATATAAGGTGGCTTTACGCCGTTGAATTGGGGCACAAAATGGCAAGTGGCACATTGGGCTTTACTCATAAAAAGATTGAAGCCTCGCTGTGCAGAGATATCTAGAATGCCTTTGCGGTCCATGGCATCGTCAAAGGGTGCATAGTAATTGCTGAATTTGCTATAATAATGTGTAATGGCCGAACTCAGGTGTTCCAATGTGATTTCAGATTCCTGGGGAGTGTGTTTTAGAAGCTTTTTAAAGCTTTGTTTGTAATCATTGCAGCTTAATATTTTTTCAATGATTTGTTTCTCTGTGCTTCCCATCTCTATGGGATTGGTGATTACTGCTTTGGTTTGGTTTTGCAGGGTGATATGTTCCCCATCGAGCATGATGAGGTGGTTAAAACCCACGTTGATGAGCGAGGGTGTATTACGTTCCAAGGTATGCAATCGGTCAAACTGTAAGGCTGTCCTTCCGTTGGTATCGGTAAAATATTCCGTAGGCTGGTGGCATGAGGCACAGCTCCTTTGGTTGTTGCCAGAGAGCAGTGGGTCATAAAACAGAAGCTTGCCTAGGCGGTCTATCTCAGCAAGTACAGCTTCGTCCTTGACACGGTGGAAGATTCCCTTGGCATTTTGCCCATGATACAGCGATTTGTCAAAAATGGAAGTACTCCTTTTGTTCAAAGCATAATCTACATTGCTCTTGCTTACCACGCGATACTCGAGGATGAGCTTTTGGTTCAGAACAAACAATGGGTTGATGTAGTCTTTTAAAAAGGTAAAGTGATCGAAACGGCTGTAGTCCTTAGGCTGTTGACTTACGAAGCTAATGGTTTTACGGTACAGCTCCAGATAATGGGAGGGAAGGGCCTGCTCTGGAAAGCTTTCATTAAAGGCCCCATATATGTTGTCTACCTCGGTAAGCATGTGGTTCAGCTCTGGGATGACCTGTGAGGTATCTGGGCATTCGAAGCCTGTGGTGTAGATAGCCGTTAGATTGAGTAAGAACAATCTGTTGCAAAGATAAAAGTGATGATAGGTATTTAAGTGTTGAGTAATAGAATCTGCTTTGTAGACTTCCGTGGCTTGCAGCGATTTTTGAATCAACATAGAAAGCATCTCTTTGTCTATAGTCGGTTCTTCGAGTGCCAAGTAAGCCAAGGTTACACCTGCGCCTTCTCTTTTGTAAGGTTTCTCGAATTTTTCGAACACTTCCGTTTCCCATTCCACAGGAAGCGGCCCGTTGAGGCTTTTGTATTGGGTGGGTTCTAGGTAACGCAACCAGAAGTCAATACCTTTGAGCTGTTTTCTGACGAGCCCTATTTCTGCTTTAAGGTTTTTAAGCTCATCGGGGTTTTGTGCTTGTGCTTTTATGATGGTTTGGAGGAGTAGGATTTGTTGGCTTTGATATTGATTGAGTTTTTCGAGATAGTGTGTGGCGTATAGGTCTGATTTATTGTTGTTTTTGAATGAAATGGTGATAGACGCCATCACTGCGGTGCAGACCACCAGAATTTGTAGTTTTTTCATAAATGTGTTGTAATAAATGCTTTGTATTGAATTTTCGAGACATAAAAATGAGGTGCACATGTGTGCACCTCATTGGAATTTTGAATCAACTCATGCTTAATGTGACACCACCGTTTTGATGCGTTCTGTATAGGTCGGCGAAGAGATCTGAACGAAATACATACCGTCTTTCAAGTCGGCAGTTTTAAGTACATACTGTTGCACGCCTCTACCAAAGTTTCTGTGTACCGAAGGCACTACTTCTTTACCTTGAAGATCCAAGATGCTGATGATCACCTTCTGCTCGATATCGAAATTCATAGTGATCGTAGTGGCATCGCCTGTAGGGTTTGGATACAAACTTACTTGAGACGTATTGGTGCTGACAGTGGCGTCATCTATACCTGTAACCACTTGTGAAGCGTTATAAGTATCTGGGTTGAAGAACGACAACAACTGCCCGCCTTCTACAAACTCTCCAGCTATGGCATAGTGTGCCTGATCCACTAAAAGAAAATGGCCCTCTCCCAAGATATGACCTACATCTATTACTCCTGAAGCTTCTTCATCTTGCGTAAGGAAGTTTGCGCCACCCGTTAAGAAACGTTTAGAATCGTGCTGTGCCACTTGTTTCAACTCATCAGTAGCAATGTTGTACTGCCATATTTTACCAATGTGTGCGTTGTTGCCCACATCTTCCTGAAGCAATACATGACCATACTTGTCGATGCCCATGTTGTCCAGCATCTTCTGTCCCTCTGTACCGTTCAGTACCGCAGAGATCCTACCACCCAATTCTGGGTTTTTGATGTCTTCAAACCTCAGTCTCCACATCCTGCTAGGGCTTGCAAAGGCATTGGTGGTTACAAAGTAGAAGTCATTAGGATTCTTAGGGTCCCAAGCACCGTCCTCAGGACGGAGGAAGGTCGTCACACCCGCATTATTACTCGCAGTGTTCAGTGCTGTACCTGTAGAAGATTTTACATCACCCAGATCATAGAGTGAAAAGGTAGTGTCTTTTAGTGCGGCAAGGTTGTCGTTTTCAGTTACGAACCCATTTACCTTTACACCAAAGAGTTTACCGTTGGTAAGACCTGCTTTTTCTATGTCAGAACCAGTATTGGTTTTATTGCCGAGATATAGATATACCTGTCCTGGTGTGCTGTCGTCCATACCAGCAACTAAGGTCTTGTCGCCAGTGCTTGGTGAGGCTACCGAGTTTTCCCAAGAGAACTTACCAAAGGCAGGGAGTTCGTAAGAAATACCTGCTTCGGCACCCGTTACGATATGTGCAAATGCACGACCTTCGTTACCTGCTTCTTCACCATTCATAAAGATCATCTCCTGAGTGCCTTTGCCTGATGCGGCGTTATAGAAAGCTGAAGGTGCTGGAAGATCTGCGGAACAGAACCTGTTGAAAGCATAGGCGGAGTCCTTGTAGGTATTGGTAGTGGAGTTCCAGAGCTTCACCTTCTGAATGAGGTCACTGCCAGTCAATACCGAAAGGCTGTTCTTGTTGATGATCCACTTGGAAACGAATGCACCCTTAGCACCGTGAGAGCGAACTACACCAGCGGTATTGCCAAACTCATGGTTTACCAACATGGTGAAGGTGCCGTTTCCGTTGTCAAATGCACCCACCCCATCAGGCGTACCTGCCATTTTATAGCCGTTTACAGCATCAGTTGTAGTAAGGATGGCTGTGAATTTGGCATCTGCCACTGTAGGCAAAAGGTATGGATCTTGAGAACTGCTAACACCTGCTCCTAAAGAAGCCTTATAAGTAGCAGGGTTATAGAAAGTCAGCAATTGTCCGCCCTCTACAACTTCTCCAGCTATACCATAATGCGCTTGGTCTACCAAAAGGAAATTACCCTCACCTAAAATGTGACCAACATCAATAACTCCTGAAGCTTCTTCATCTTGCGTAAGGAAGTTCGCACCACCCGTTAAGAAACGTGTAGAATCGTGCTGTGCCACTTGTTTCAACTCGTCAGTAGCAATGTTGTACTGCCATATTTTACCAATGTGTGCGTTGTTGCCCACATCTTCCTGAAGCAATACATGACCATACTTGTCGATGCCCATGTTGTCCAGCATCTTCTGTCCCTCTGTACCGTTCAGTACCGCAGAGATCCTACCACCCAATTCTGGGTTTTTGATGTCTTCAAACCTCAGTCTCCACATCCTGCTAGGGCTTGCAAAGGCATTGGTGGTTACAAAGTAGAAGTCATTAGGATTCTTAGGGTCCCAAGCACCGTCCTCAGGACGGAGGAAGGTCGTCACACCCGCATTATTACTCGCAGTGTTCAGTGCTGTACCTGTAGAAGATTTTACATCACCCAGATCATAGAGTGAAAAGGTAGTGTCTTTTAGTGCGGCAAGGTTGTCGTTTTCAGTTACGAACCCATTTACCTTTACACCAAAGAGTTTACCGTTGGTAAGACCTGCTTTTTCTATGTCAGAACCAGTATTGGTTTTATTGCCGAGATATAGATATACCTGTCCTGGTGTGCTGTCGTCCATACCAGCAACTAAGGTCTTGTCGCCAGTGCTTGGTGAGGCTACCGAGTTTTCCCAAGAGAACTTACCAAAGGCAGGGAGTTCGTAAGAAATACCTGCTTCGGCACCCGTTACGATATGTGCAAATGCACGACCTTCGTTACCTGCTTCTTCACCATTCATAAAGATCATCTCCTGAGTGCCTTTGCCTGATGCGGCGTTATAGAAAGCTGAAGGTGCTGGAAGATCTGCGGAACAGAACCTGTTGAAAGCATAGGCGGAGTCCTTGTAGGTATTGGTAGTGGAGTTCCAGAGCTTCACCTTCTGAATGAGGTCACTGCCAGTCAATACCGAAAGGCTGTTCTTGTTGATGATCCACTTGGAAACGAATGCACCCTTAGCACCGTGAGAGCGAACTACACCAGCGGTATTGCCAAACTCATGGTTTACCAACATGGTGAAGGTGCCGTTTCCGTTGTCAAATGCGCCCACGCCATCAGGTGTACCTGCCATTTTATAGCCGTTTACCACATCTGTAGCGGTTAAGATGGCTGTGAATTTGGCATCAGCTATGGTTGGGGCCAAATAAGGCGCTTGAGAGCTACTAGGTCCTGTAAGTCCTAATGACAAGTTACTACCTAAAGTCTTTAAGTTGTTGATCTTGCTGCTGCCCTTAAGTCCAAAAGTGATTAAGTGGCTCAAGTTGCCCGTAGCGATTCCGATACCGTCGGCATTGGGTGAGCTCTGTCCATAGTCGTTATCGTTGCAAACGGCAATAGTACTGTCGTTGATGATCGCCAAACCTTCTGCTTTGTCCAGAGCTGATGGCCAGCCATTGGCCAAAAGATCCAAGAAAAGCGTTTTCTTCACGGGTACGATGCTATTAGCAGTCAATCCAGCAAGGTCTACCAGTCCCTCTACTGTTTTTCCAGAATACAAGGCTGCCGTTACGGGTGTTGCATTGGCGATGTTGATCTTATAGATTTTCTTACTATCTGTAGTTCCCCTGAGCGCAGCTTCCAATACCAGAAAGGTAGTATCGCTGATCGCCGTCATTTCACCTATTTTCCAGTCTTGGAGACGGATCTGGTTAGCACCAGAAGCACCGATCACTCCCTCATTCAGATAAGTCAATACACGAGTTGCATTGGTGCTTGGATCGATTTCCAAGATCCTATGTACTTGTGTACCTTCTCCTGTAGATTTATTTGGGTACAAGAGCGGACTTTGAATGATCGCGTAAATTTTGCCATTTGGAGTTAAAGAAATACCCTCAAAACCTCTATTATTTTTACGGTACTTAAATACTGTATCGATCTGTACGTCTTGTGCTTGTGCACCTACTAGATTGGCATAGGGTGTGAATCTTTTTACGACCACACCGTTTTTGTTGAGTTTCCAAATACTTGGTCCTCCTTCTTCTGAAATCCAGAAGTTTCCATCTTTGTCTACCACCAAACCTTCAGAGTCTATACCCCAAATGTCCTTAGCCGCCGTTTTGGCGCTGAAGTTCGCGCAATTTAATACTGTGTCTATAGAATTCTGCTCTTTAGCCGTACTTCCAAAACCTGTAGGGTTCAACAAACCTGTAGCCGTAGTGCCGTCAGGACGTTTCATGGCAATACTTTGTAAGATCTGAATAGAATCACCTGCTATCCGTATCCTATGAATCTTGGGTGCATAGTTCGGGAATGCATACAGTTTGTCGTAAGTAGGACGACATTCTGCGAGATTGGCGTTTCCACAATCTATGTTAACGCCTCTGTCGGAGATGGTCCAGAACTCTTTACCATTTGTGTTTGCGATGGGATACAAACTGGAAAAGCCAGCTTCACGGTAGTTGATACCTTGAAAAGTCCCAATGGCTGCAGATTTTTTGTTGACATAATCTTGCAGCAGTGTCGTTTGTGCCTGACTTTCAATGCATGGGAGCAAAAAAGTACATAAAATAGCCCTTCGTAAATTTCGTTTCATGAGAAAACATGTTGTTTGCTTGCAAAACTAGACTTCCGAGGTTTTCTCAATATGTATCCCTTGTTATGAAATGGTTACAATGTATTCAGTATTGTTATTAAAATGGATTTCCATTTAACGTTTGGGCAACTTTTAAGTAATATGTCTTCATGTGTAGTAACTCATATGAATATCTAAATATTTGATCATTAGTTATTTATAT
>CAMFLX010000081.1 GCA_945957555.1 uncultured Cytophagales bacterium | reverse complement strand
CTTATGCGATCGTCGGCAGCGTCAGATGTGTATAAGAGACAGCGCAAACAGTTTTTACCAAACAACTGCTCGAAACTTATGGAGATACAACTGTAGTTTTTGGTATCACAAACATTGCAGAAGTTAACATTGGCAATGCTGGATCGAACCAAACTTGGGACTTTAGCAATGTCACACTTTCTGATCCTCAATTTAGTGCTAGAATCCCTTTCAGTACTACACTGCCTCATGCTAATCAATTTGCAGGCGCAAATTATGCTTCCGGAGCACTTAATATTGATGCGGAAGGGAACATCTCTATTGACAAAGAAACCATTGGCTACTCATTCATTGGTGATACCAAGTACCAACTTATGGGAACAGCAAGTACAATGTACCAAAGTGGTTATGCCATAGACCGTGTGGAGAAATACTCCCCGTTTCAAGACGTGATGAAACTACCTTTTAGCTACAATGATGTCCTTAACTATACAACAAATAGCAGTACTACTAAAAGCGTTTCCACAGGAGAAGATCTGGGCACTGAAACCAAAAATGGCACGGGGACCTATACGTATGAGGGTTATGGCAAAGTAACCATGCCAGGAAGTAGCACCCAAGCTAATTGCGCTAGGTTTAAAAGGGTTGAAAACGGCAAAATAACTCAAATCATACCTGCAGAGCTTGGACTAGACTTCATCACTGAGATCAAAACTGAAATTGTACAACATGACTTCATCACCGACAACTATGAAGTGCTCTCCAGTATCTCAACCACCTATACTTCATTGAGTATTTTGGCCTCTGCATTGGGTAATGACACATTAAGCAATGTTACACAAACCATAAATTCTGGCATATTTGAGAGAAACATCAAGAAAAAAGAGATTCAACAGATTGCCCTTGGCCTTAATGATGACAAGTTCTTTTCGGGCATAGAGGTATATCCAAACCCTACAGCTGAACAAGTGAGTATCAACAATAACCTACAAGTAAAATCTGTTGAGATCATTTCTGCCGAAGGCATGCATACACCTATAAGAGATTTCTCTCGTAGCTTCTCCATAGATGGCGCTAAAGGTTTATATCTGGTAAAAGTAAATTTGCAAAACGGAGCTAGCAAATCTTACAAAATTGTAAAGAACTAAAAATAGCTCTGATATTAAACACAAAAGGGTTGGGCATTAATAATTCCCAATCCTTTTGTATTTATAAATGTTCGTAGCCTTTTACAAGTGAGTACACATCATTTCATTTCTTACCCATTGGTGGGGCAAGAAACCCAATACCCAAGTTAATACTGAGAAAATTCTGGGCAAAAACTGCCACCGTAGTCTTTCTTAGGATCCCTCTACTATTTTGTCCATCAAATATGGGATTTTTATAAGGTACATCTACCTCTATCTTGAAGTTGAGATCAAAGATGATACAATTCCTATAGACTCTCTGTTTGCCCCAAGCTACACTAAGCCCATATACATTGGAATTGGAATACAGTACTTCATCAAACTTCACACTGGAAACCTCAAACCAATGTTTACTAAAACCAAACTGTGTGTAGGTACCTAAAGGTGCCAGATTGCCTCTGTTCTTGCGAAAATGTTTCACCAAAAACTCTACTTTCCTATCCATAAGTTTAGAATAAGCTAAATACTCAGAATCATAATAAGCCTTATCCACAGCCCCCTCCATATTGACATGATTCTTACATACTGAAAAAATACCCGCGATAGTGGTTCGTCTACCTACCACATATTCTACATTAGCGCCATGATAAATAGCATTGGGCAAATAACTCTGCTCCATGCCCTTTTGATTCACGCCATCAAAATTCATATTAAATGATGGTTGATACTTAAAGGCAAGTTTTCGACCTCTGTATCCCGGTTGCGCTGAGAGGCCATAGGCCAATAGACATATTAATAAAGTAAAATATCTCATCGTCTTATTTCTGCTTAATTTGGTAAAAAGTGTCGTATATGATTGAATTCATCTGCCCATTACTATCGTTTCTATCCATAGAATCGTAACGCACCATCACAGACTCCTTCTTCTCTATATCATAAACAATCGTATAAAAGTAAGTCTGATATTCTGGCGTAGCCGCGTATGATATAGCCCAAGGCCAGCAATAAGGAATGAAAAAGAGGTATGCATGGTAGAATGTGAATGGCTTCTTTTCTCTGATAGCCAGTGTACCCATCCAACACACATATTTAGTACCGTATTTCTTAACAAAAGCGTCCGTCTCTTCTTTGTTCAAATCCAGCATGTCCACATCATACTTCTGCTCTTTGGCACTTTGCAAAAACCAACTATTGATATAGGCATAATCGTTGTATTTTTCAGTATTTGCATTGGCAAGATCTATGTCATCTAAAGATGCTAAGTCTACATTATTCAAGCGTGCGTTATCCTTCACCATAAACAAAAAGTTCCTTTCCGCATCTTCAGAATCTAAATAACGGATTTGTTCTTTTTTCCTCTCGTCTATATTGGTATAGAATGGATTCGCCAATACTACCTTATCCACTCCTAGTGCATATCCCCTCTTTTTACGCAGGGCTTCCTTTTGTCTCTTTTCCTTTTTATAAGCAGCACTTTTTTGATAATCCTTTTGAGTCTCTACCTCTTTGGCAATCTTTCTGTATTTATCCGTAAATAAGGTTTGTTTCATCTCATCCACAAAGGCATAAGCATAATAGTCTTGGTTTTCCTCCTGCTCTTTAACTACTTTCTTTTTGACCTTGTCATACTTACTACTCACCTCTGTTGTAGTATCTACAGACTCGGGCGTTATCACAACTTTTTCCTTTTCAGGATATTGGGTTTTAAACTCACTCAAATCTTTTCTGTGAATGGCAGCCATGTCCTCCATGAGGTCATCAACCATGGTCAACAACAATGATTTTTTTGAGGCGTTATATTCACGCCATATATATTTTATGGCATAGATATTAAATTCATCTGAAGGGATCTTATCCAGCAAATAATGTAGATGCTGAGAAGCTCCATATACATCACTGTAGTCCGTAGATATACTGGAATAGCTCTCCTTGTCTTTATATTTTGCTATTGCATAAATACATTTGATCTTGGCCGACTTTAAATAAGTACTATTTGGTTCTTCTTTTTGAAGCATGAATATGCAATAAAGCGCCTCTGAATATTGAGCACTCGCCATATATTCGTCTACCAGCTCATACCTAGCTACTTTTCTAATCTTCAGAAATTCCTCTTTCGTGGCCACCACAAAAGAGCTACGTCCAGTATTATCAAGCCCCTTTATTGATTTTGCCACATAATCCCTTCTTTTCGCAATACTTGGGTGTGTACTATGATCTTCGTCCTCATCATCAGTACTCAATGGCAACTTCTTGATACTATCCGCATAATAATTAGATGGGAACTTAAAGTCCTCTAATTCAAGAAAACTTTTTTCATAGACTATTTCATCAAACGGTAAATACGAGTACTCCAACACATCAAATACACCATCAAGCTGCGTGAGACTATAATTGGTCTTTTTATAGCGCTCTACCCCTACCTGATCAGCTTCTTTTTCTGTTTCTTTTGAATATTTATTGATCGCAAAAAGTTTGTCGCTTGATTTAGAAAACCGCTCCTCAGTAACCCCTGCCCTTATTTTTTCTTTGGTGACATACTGATTAATGACATGTTTGTTGGTATAGTGGGTGATTTCGTGACAAAGTACAAAGGCCAATTGCGCTTCCGTCTCTAGCTGTGCCAAGAGCCCCTCATTAATCAAAATCATTCCGTTATTGGTAGCAAAGGCATTCACATGTGGACTTTTCACCACATAAAGCCTTAATTGTGACCTTAATTGTTTATCGTCTTTCAAGATCACATCCAGCACCTTGTTGGCATAGTTTGAGAGGATATCATTGTATACCAACTTGCCCGAATAGACTAACTCATGAAGCGAAAAGCTGTTGATCAAATGGAACTTCTTTTGAGCTTTCCTATCAAACCGCTTTTCTTTTGTATTGATCTTCCCACTAGCCTCTTCGTAAGCTTGGGAGGAAAGTACAGTAAAGTCGTTTGGGATTTTACCAGTAGACTTGGTAGGCTTGTAATTATCAAAGTCTTGCGCATGCATGCGGCTCATTAAAAAGACTAGGGATAACAAAAAGAATCCAGTAGGTTTCATTATGTATATATATTTATATATTTTTGACACAAAGATTGAAAAAAAAACCACAATGACCAAGTTCATCACGTCCTTATTATTTGTCCTTACTTTAATATTTATATTTTCATGCAAAAAGAAAGTATTCCCCGAAGAAGGTAAATACAAAATAACTATAGATAGCATTAGAAAAAGTACCACAACATCAGACTATGATACCATCTGGTTTACCGTGAGCCCACAAGATGGTAAAAAGACGATCGTAAGAGTAAGTGGCTATACTAACGATTATGGTTATGCAAATCCTAAAATTGTAAATGCAACAGACAAGTACCTTGTACTTGATAGGAATATCCAAGGCTACAACAACAGTAGTCGAATAAGAATCGCAGTACTAGCTTATGGTAGTGCGCAAAGCTATGATGACGTTCCCTATTTGACTACTACTAAAACTACCAACAACAGTCAATTATCTGGTAAAATCTTATTTAAAACAAACTCAAACTGGGTACTATGGGACTTAAAAGCCAATAAAGTAATCAGCACCGCTTCTTCTAGTCTAGAAGTAGTAGATTATAACAGTACCACGGGGAAGATATTAGTTAAAAGTGGTTCTTACTTGTACTACTACAATGAAGATTTTACTACTTACAAGAATTATTATATTGCAAATCTGAGTTCGAATGCCTCAAACTTATGTTTTAATGGGACCAGCAATTCCGTAAGCTATTTTGACGCTTACGACAATTTCGGACACCAATTTACCCCACCCTCTACAAATAGTACTACACAACTAGAATATTATTATTATTACATGTACCAGTTTAACGCCTCACAAAATGCGCAAGCTCATGTCATGTACTCCTCCTCTTCTTACTACTATCTAAGATATAGTATTAATTCGGGTTTATATCAAACAGCCAGTTATGCATCTAGTAATTCTTTCAACAATATTGAGATTTCAAACGATGGCAAATATTTGCTGTATACTTATAATAGTAAGTTAACAATCTACAATACAAGTACCCTATCAACAATTGATCTTGCCAACTACTCCTATTACAAACCCTGTTTCGACAATACATTCACTAAAGTTAGCTTTATAGACCTATCTAATAGACTTACCATTTACGACATACAAAGTGGCGGCACCAGTTATCCGCTCTACAACACTTCATACGGCATCTATAACATTTATCAAGCATACTGGTAATCACAATCGTACTTTGTCTTACTACTTCCAAAACACATCGTACGCAAAGCGTAGGAGTACGACACATACCACAACCAAAAAGAACTTTCTCACAAAGGCATTGCCTTTGGCCATGGCATAGCGCGAACCTAGTAATGAACCCATGATAGCCCCTATAGCCATGGGAATAGCAATAGGCCAAACCACTTTGCTTTTGGTGACAAACAAAATAACTGATGCGAAATTGGAAGAGGCATTGGCCATTTTAGCATAGGCACTCGCTTGCAGAAAGTTAAAACCCAACAATACCACAAAAGCCATCAGGTAGAAGCTTCCTCCTCCTGGCCCAATGAAGCCATCATAAAAACCAACGAATAAAGTCAACAGACAAGCGTATTGGATCTTTTGCTTTTCAGAATGTGCCTTATCGGTATGTTGCCCAAAATCTTTGCGTATGTAGGTATAAACTGCCACAAGGGAAAGCACCAGCAACAAAAACGGTTTCATAAAGTCATTGCTGACCTGCGTAAGCAACCACGAACCTGTAAATGAAGCCAAAAACGCCACAAGACAGGAGGGTAAGACGATGTACCAATTGAGTTTGATCTTACAGGCATATTGGTAAGCGGCCATGCTGATACCACTCAATGCGGGAATTTTGGTAGTGCCTATGGCTTGTGACACTTGAGCACTTGGCACCGCTACTAAAACAGAGGGTACCATGATGAGCCCTCCCCCGCCCACTATGGCGTCCACAAAACCTGCAATGAAAGCCATAAAGGCCAAAAATACTATTGTGTAAATTGAAACATCCATAAGCAGTGGCAAAATTGCACATTTGGGGCTCATATACAAATGCGATTTATGTATACACCAATCCACCAATAGCGACAAATGCCTCATACAGGGTGGCAATGAAGCCACAACCGTTTGCGTAAAATCAGGGAATCATTCTTGTCTTCTCAGTTACGAGAACCCGATATAACCAAAAGCCATACACCCACAACAATTTGCAAAAGCATCACCAGTATTGAGACATTTTGGCCTATGCTTTCCACAGACTTATGCGCTACAATGATCTGTAAAAAAGTCAAAGACAGCATGAATGCAAACAAAACCAAACCTGCCATTGCCAATAGCTTAGGAATGTATGCTGACTTTAAAAACAAATAAAAAAAGAGCACAAAGCCAAGGTTGAAAAAGAGAATCACGATCCCATATCCGGCAGCGCGTATGTTGAGTACCAACCCTAACAAAACTTGTACTTGTTCCGTGTCAAAGCCAGCCAAACTCTCGTTGACCAGTAATAGGGCCGCATAGCTCGAAAGCTCTATCACGACGGCCAGTACCGACTCCACTACCATACAGATCAGCGCAAGTAAAGCAAGGCTCTTGTTCTGAGATTTGAGCATCGTATACAGTGCCACAGATAAGGTAATTCCGCATATAAAAAGACAGAGGTCTAAGGCAATACCTGCATGAAACAGCAAGTCATGGCTCTTCATGAAACTAAATACTTCCTCTATATGATCCGTATCGATGAGGTGTAACTCTATCACCGTGTAATGTAGGACACTCAACACAATAAACAACAGAAACATCCAACCAGCCATTTTAACGGCCTGGGGCAAGATCCTATCCTCATTGATTTCTGGGGCGTTTGCATTCATCTTCTTATATATTTAACCATGATGCAAATTTCCAACAATTAGATCAGTTGGCATTTGACCTAGGTCAAATAATAAAGCCCTTTAGATTTTGGTTCTGATCCTGCTTAAGGTCTCCAAAGAAATACCCAGATAGGACGCAATAATAGTCAAAGGGATATTCTGGATATAATGAGGACTTTTTTCTATGATTTTGAGGTAGCGTTGTGTCGCATCCATGGTTTGATATTCAACCAAGCGCTTTTCAAACCAAACCGCATAGTATTCCATAAACATGAGATCAAGTGAGACCAGCTCTGGAAATTTCTTCTTCGCCTCTTGAAATTTAGCATAATTGACCACAATCACAGAAACATCCGTGAGGGCTTCTACATAATCCTTACCAGGTTTCTGCATGATATAACTATCAAGCGAAACCGCTACCTCTTTTTCAAAATAGATTTCCGTGGTAATTTCCTTATCGTTGTGCACATAATATTTACGGGCAATCCCCTTTTCTATCACAAAATTACTGTGGCATACCTCCCCTGCCCTCAACAACAGATCGCCCTTTTTATAATTTTTGACCAAAGAGATCTTTTGCAGCTCAGTAGCCGTTACCTCGTCCAGTTGGTTAACGAAGTCAAATATTTTATGGATGTATAAAAGCATAGTACAGCTACAAATGTCGCTCAAAAATTCCGATTGACCTCTCATGATTATACACTTTTCGAGTTGTCGGAAACCATTTGCGGCGTTCTGAAATCGTTTCTGAGTTGTAGAAAACCGTTTCTGAGTCGCGATAAATCATTTGCGACGGTCACAAATCGTTTTACGATGGACGAAAGCCATTTCACGATAGTAGGAAACCATTTCACAACCTTCCCACACCGTTTTGTAACCTTCCGAAATAGTTTCGCAAGCCTCCCAAGACATTTCGTAATGGGATGAACCGTTTCGCAAGTCTCCCAAATCGTGTCGCAATACTGTGAAATGGTTTCGTAACCTTCCCAAACTGTTTCACAATGCTCCAAAATCGTTCAGTAACCTTCCCAAATCGTTTCGTAACTCAACAAATCGTTTTGCGATGCTCCCAAACGATTTCATAACCCTCTGAAACCATTTCGCAATCCTCCCAAAGTATTTCGTAACGCGATAAATTGTTTCACAAGCCTCCCAAATCATTTCGCAAGGTTGTGAAATGATTTCGCAACCTTCCCCAATCGTTTCGTAATTCCGATAAAATCATTTTGGAATGCTCTTAAACCATTTCTGAATCATCTGAAATCATTTTATTCTTATTAACAATGAATTCTGGTGGCATAATTCGCTGGTGGATAGGTGCGAATGATTGTTCTTGGACTTACTTATCATTTTTAATTAGGCATGGGAATTTTAAAATGCAACAGATTCAATTATTGATATGTCCTAGCCCATGCTTCGCCTAGACTTTCCAGCATCGTACGCCCCTCAACACTTTCTAACATATAACTAGGTAAGGAATCAAGCCCATATCTTCCTGCCAAGATTCCCGTGACTATGGAGGCAATAGAATCTACATCGCCGCCCAGTCGAATGGCTTCTCGGAATCCTTCATAGGTATTTTGAGTATGCTTTAAAATGTATAATGCGCAGAGGGCTGTATACATTGCATCCGAAGGCAAGCCTTTGATACCTTCTGGAAACCAAGGTTTGATGATGGGTTGTAGCCCGCAAAGCGATTCATAGTCCTGACCTGAAAGCATTTGCGAGCCAGGAAGCTTGTCTATGGCTATCAATCTTTCATGAAACTCACGATCTACCGAACGAATAAACTTAGCGCAATATGGAATGAGACCTTGATGCGCCCCTTGTTTGACAATCAAATATTCGGTAGCCCTCGCTACTAGAATACTCGCAGCTACAGCTTTAGGATTGGGATGCGTGGCACTGGCATTGATATAGGCATATGCGTCTATCAACAAAGGTTCCACAAAACCGAAAGGAATGGCGCGCATAGGCGGTGCATTGCCAGGATTAGGACGGTTTGCCTGAAATTCACGAATCTCTCCGATGGTACGTTCACCACTATACAACCAACGCATAGCCCCATGTCCATGACGACCGATACCCTTTCGTTTTTTATCTCCAAAATACTCCTCTTGCCAATATTTCAATAAAAGCTCAACACTCAAAACTTCTCCAGAAATCAAGGCCTTCACACAGCCAATGGTCATCTCCGTATCGTCGGTATAGTCCCATGCCTTGTAGTTCTCAACTATATTCCCAAAATCATCGGTAACAGGAACGATATCATTTCTTTGGTTCACAAAAGTACTAAAATTTACATGCGCTCTGATCCAATCTCGATCTTGAAACTCTAGACCTGCACCATAAGCATCACCTATGGCTACTCCTAACAATACATCTCTTAACACAGATTCTTTCATGGCAATGCTTCATAAAACCGCTCACTCAATCTTTCTATTTCGACCATTTTGGCAAGCTTAATGGTCAAATCTAAAGGAATAGCCTCCATTCCATAGTACAAACCTGCCAATCCTCCCGTCACCGCTCCAGTAGTATCGGTATCGGCACCCAAGTTTACAGCCTTCAAGGCGGCTGCCAAATAGGTATCAGTAGTGAGCAAACACCAAAGACTCGCTTCTAAGGTATGGAGCACATAACCACTGCCGAAAATGCGACTTTCATCTGCATCGGCGATATTGCCTTTTAATATCCTGTCAAATAGGGCTACTTCTGTCTCGTTGAAATTGGTGGTCTTTATAAAATCCAAGATCTTCGCTTGCAGCAAAGTGTAAGCTTTGAACTTATCATGGCCTTGTAAAAGTAAAATACCATATTCCACGAAAATAAAACAGCCCAAAACACTCCTTAAATGCATATGGGTGATGCTCGACACGTTTTTCACCACCGTATAACGCCGATGGGTATCCTTCTCCTTGTACAAGTAAAAGATCAAGGGCAAAATACGCATCAGGGAGCCATTGCCATTGCTCGATTCCATCATTTCTCCACAAAGTTCAGCCTTTTCTGGATCGGCAATAAAAGCATTTAGCGCTTTTCTAGTGGTGCCGCCTATATCAAACAATTTATCATGTGCGCCCCAATACCCATGCTTGTACCACTTTACAAAATTCTGCGCCATCGCATTGTAGCTCAAACCACCGCACAATGCCTCGGCGGTACAGAACATCATGGAGCTGTCGTCGGAAAAGGTACCTGCAGGCTGATTCCAAGACCCAAAGGCCCTGAAACCGGTTACAGGATTTAGCTTTAAATCTGACCTGTTGTAAAACTCCACAGGCACGCCCAAAGCGTCGCCGATGGCATGACCTAAAAAAGCTGCTTTAATTTTTTCCTTCTCCATATTCAGCAATTAAATCGTCAAATAAAATTATTGATTTTCAATAGCATCCACTATTTCTACACGTTTCCAAGAATTCTCATCTCCTATATATTTCAAAGTTTTAACATTCCCCATATCTTCTTCTTTTTTACAAACAGGGATTGCCTTCATTCCTTTCAACTTATATATACTTTCGTAATATACCCCTGTCACACTAGCCATATTATAACAAGTAATGGTGCTATCTCTAACATTGTACTCTGGCATAGCCCAAATCCCTTTCTCCCAATAATCTATTGTTTCTATACTTTTCAATTTTACCAAACTATTTTCCTTATTATCCCATAAAAAGATCTTTCCCCATTGGTTACCATTCACATTAGTTAACATAATAGCAACTACGTCCATAAACCCATCTTTATTAAAATCTTTTATTTCCAATCTGGGTACATGATTATAATTGCTAAAATTAGTATCCCCAATTAGGGTATCTAATATTTTCCAATCACTTTGAGGGGATTTGACCATTAAATAAGATATAGAATCCTCATAAGCTTTCCATGCATACATTTGGGTATCCATTGGAGAAAGTTTAAACTCTTTATAAAATATTGAATCTGCTGTTTCTCTCAAATCAATAATAAATTCCAGTAACGAATCGCTTGATAATGAAGTCTGCAACTTTCTATTTTCACTTTCCTTTGATCCGCATCCCAGAACAATAGCAATCCCAACCGCTAAAACATATTTCGTTACCCTCTTAAATCCTATCATAAATTTCTGGCTACCCTTTGCATCTGTTCATAATCTTTCTGCCCAAAAGCCACAAAGATGATTTGGCTTATACTTTCGTTTTCCTTCAAGAAGGTCTCCATAGTGTTTAAAGCAATCCGCGTAGCCAGATCAAAGGGGAAACGATAAGCGCCTGTACTGATGGACGGAAAAGCGATGCTTTGTACGCCCTTTTCCACAGCCACTTCTAGTGATCTCCTATATGCCGATGCCAAAAGGACTTCTTCGGCCTGTGTACCGTTGTTCCACACAGGCCCCACAGTATGGATCACATATTTGGCCTTGAGTTGAAAGCCAGCAGTGATCTTCGCATCACCTGTATGGCAACCACGTAAAGGTCTGCAAGCCTCTTTGAGCTCTGGGCCTGCCGCATTGTGAATGGCCCAGTCCACGCCTCCCCCACCCATAAGTGAAGGATTGGCTGCATTGACGATCGCATCTACTTCTAAAGCAGTGATATCGCCTTCTATGATTTTGATTTTGGGGTTCATGATGGTTTTCTCTTTAATTAAACCTATGAGGTTTTAAAAACCTCATAGGTTTGGTAGGTGATGGTATTTGCGTTTTGCTTCTTGTTATTTATATACCTCAATGACCTCAATCAAGCCTATGATATGCTCGTTGAAAACCTCAAGCTCTTCTGCAGGCACCCAAAGTTCATTATGAATTTGCCCGCCTACATTTTCAATGTTAAACTTAGATATATAGTTGGTGAGAATCTCGAACTTAGTAACATATCCTATTCCATAAGCTGGTACATTCCAATCCTTGGCTATTTGACAAGCGTATTCCCTATTTAATACAGGATAAAATATTGGTTGTTCGGGTAACCTAGGTGGGTACTTTTTCCAACCTGATTGTTCGATCAAATCCAATTCTTTTTGATTTACAGGCCTATACAATGTTGTTGTTCTCATTTCTGTCAATTTAATCCTTCCTATACATCACATCTGACCTCAGTACATACTTGATCCCGTTTTTAACGGCAGAGCCTTCATGTTTGATCTCGTGAATGAAACACAGCGCTGTACCTGTTTTGGGTTTGATGCTCAAACCGTCAAAAGCAGTCTCACCTCCCTCAAAACCTTCATTCAAGTAAATCATGAAAGTGATCCGACTCTCTTCCAGCTCATTCCTTTTGAAACGACCATCAATGTGCCTCTTAAATCTTTGGTCGAGCTCGTATTTATAAAATCTAAACTGCTCATTCAACCCTACAGCGATATTGTCCTCAATCTTTTCAGGACAATAAGCTTTCAATCTTTGCCAACAAAAATCAGCCAGAGCAACATCGTTATAGAGTAATCGGTAATTGTTCCTGATGTTTTTCATCATTTTTGCACCTTCCTTGAGACCAACCTCCGCTTCGACATAGCCCTTTTGCTCGCTTAGTGCAATCCAATGTTTACATTCTTCTGGGCTAAAGAATCCATCTATGGTCCATATCTGTTCTGTATGATGTGTAATGTGCATACTGTTTTTGTTAATTGTGTTGAATACTTTTTGTATTGAATACTATCATTTAGACTTACCAAGTCTTGAAGACTTGGTAAGTCTATGATGTACAACTAAGCCATCACAGGAAAAGTCACTTTCGCATTTTCTCTTACTTCCTCAAAAGTATATTCCTTGGTCAGCTTACCGTTTTCAAACACGGTTACCATTTGGTCTTCCAATTCTGGATATTCATGTGCCTGTACCGTTTTAAATCCAGCCTCAGTTTTCACCAATTTCAAACGACCAGCCTTACTTTTCTTGAAGCTTTCGGTGATCTTACCGTTTTCATCCATTTCGGTAGGGCTCTTCTGTACGATTACATCTTTACCGTTCATTTTCGCATAGCTACATTTGATCGCAAACTTCTGCGTATCTCGATCTACCTTTTGCAGTAAGGCTCCACCCATACCCAATACCAAGTTTTCTGCACTGATGCCTGCATTTTTTAATGCGGCATAAATGTCTTTGATGCTATCGTAGTTTACACCATCTCCCTGGATCACACGTATCTTAGGAGGCAACACTTTATAACCTTTGCTATTGACTGTAAAGCCAAACTTCTCAAACAACACTTTGTAGATCGCCAGCAAAGTCTGAATCGGATCACCACTGTCAGGACGAATCACCAACGTACCCTCTCTTTCCAAAATTTGCGCTTTGAGGTTTTCGCCCCAATATTCCTCACAAGCACGGAAGATGTTGTAACTATCACTCACACAAGCTACAATACCTGTAGGAAAAGTATCCAGCACATGTTTGAAGATCTGCAGTTCACCTTCTTTTCCCAATAAAGTACAAATACTATGTTCTGTGGCAGGTATACTTAAACCATAAGCCCTTTGCGCCTTGTAGTAGTCTTTAGCAAAAATGCTAGCCGCAATAGTATCACTGCCATTAAAGTTGATGAGGTGTGCACTACCACCCAAACCTGCGCTTTCCACGCTACTCACGCCACGGAAACCAAAATCGTTAAGTACAAAGTCAATACCCGCCTCTGCTCCTTCAGTAGCTGTTTCTGCAAAATATTGGGTTACCACTTTTTTCACTTCACGGCTTACCGTAGCTACTGTGCATGGATACCATACTTGCATGATGAGGGTCTCCAAGAAATTGGTAAGCCAGAAACATTCAGGGTCTGTGTTTTCTATCGTAAGCATGGCATTGCTTACGGGCACTGCAGTGCCTTCTGGTACCGCTTTGATACGCACTGGCAAGTAACCGTTGTACTTATCTAGAATATATTGAAACTTACTTTTGTCAAACACATCGTCTCTGCCAAAAACTTGTGGCATAAAGGCAGCTGCTTCATCCAAATCTTGTTGTGTAAAGGCTTGTCCAGCGATGTATTCTTTCAAGAAATATTGCAACCCGTAGAAAACGGTATTGTCAAACTTGCCACCACGGCTTTCTAAATAACTATAAATCTGCGTAGTACCTGGGTAGTACAACTTGTGGTGACTATATTTATACGCATCTGCGAGGAGTATTAAATTTTGCTTTTTCATTGTTGTTAATGGTTATTCGTTAATTGTTATTTATTATCTGTTAATAGTGTCACTACTAAAGTCTTGTCTCTTGATTCTTATGTCTTGTGTCTCTACTTACTGTATTTGTTGTAAAGAAACGTGATCAAAGGCAAGTGCTCAGGAGTAATCATACCATTGTCTATCATTGCTTTAAGTTCGTTAACCTTAAACCAATTCACTTCTGCAATATCATCTTGACCTTTTGGTGTCCCAAAAATATGATCACAGCTAAAAACGGTTGTTATGATTTTATCTGATTCGTTACGATATCTCCAATCGTCAATTTTGCAAGACATCTCATAGCTTAGTGGACTCACTTCTATAGGCCCAGCCTCTTCAATCAGCTCTCTTTTTGCAGCGGCTTCAAAGTTTTCATCTTCCGGATCAGAAAAACCTCCTAAAAGCCTCCATTTGTTGTTGATACTTTTAGCACCTAAAAGTATTTCGGTTCTATTTTCCCTAAAAACAGCCACATCTACTGTGGGATATACCTTGGTATACTGATGATTATATGCATAAATAATCCCCGCCCTAAAATCTTGAGAATCAAACACCAAATCTGCATACATGGCCCGTAGCTCTGTGGCGTTATAATCGCCATGTTCCGCTAACTCTTGTGTTTCTATTTTTCCACTGTAATAAGGGATAAAGCTATCCCGACTGCCATACAGAACAAACTTTTCACTTGGAAATGCACTCGCCAGCAAGTTGTCTAAGTTTTGTGACCAAGTAATATCATTGGGATGGTCACTTAAAGGTAAAACGATCACATTTGGATATGCTTTTTTAAGTAATTTCTCACGAGTATGATAATCGTAAGGATTTTTTCTGGTCCCAACGATGGGAGCCACACCCAACACGACTACAAGTTTGTTGTGTTTACTTTGAATGCTCTCTATGAGATGTGTGTGCCCCTCGTGTAAGTAAGGAGTTTGAAATCTTGCAATGATGACGCCTGTTTTCATGATTTGCGTTTTAATTACACAAATATACGCAAGCATTTTGAATGCGTTGCTATATTTTGCGTATTTTTTACATTAATTTAATTTATGATTGATTTTTAGATACTTAAAAAGATATTAGAGCTCAAAATTAATCCCATTTTGTTTGTACTCGAAATACTTTTGTTCGTTGAATTGGTATAAGTTGCCCGGACGACCAGCGCCTTCCAAAGCTTGCTTTTCATTGGTTTCTTCAACAAAACCATATTGCATAATCTTCTTTTTGAAATTACGGCGATCAATAGGTCGATCAAGTACTGTAGCATAGAGTTTTTCTAAGGCAGAAAAGGCAAACTTCTCCCCTAGCAATTCAAAACCAATAGGTTCATAAGTAATTTTCGCCTTGAGTCTTTTCACCGCTTGCTGAATGATGAGTGCATGATCAAAAGCCAGTTCGGGGAGCTCTTTGATCGCAAACCAAGCAGCATCCTTAGCATCAGTATTCGCCTGTAATGAAAAATTATCAGGACGTACCAGTCCATAATAGGCAATAGATACTACCCTATTCCTTGGATCCCTATCAGGTTTACCAAAGCTGTACAATTGCTCTAGGTAATTGATAGAAACACCCGTTTCTTCAAGTAATTCACGAGCCACTGCGTCCTCCAAAGATTCATCATCTTTGACTAAACCTCCTGGCAAGGCCCAGGAATCTTTGAATGGTGGCACATTTCTTTTAATTAGTAGAATAGAAAGCCCCGTAGCTGATTGATATCCAAACACTACGGCATCTACCGAGACTTTAATATTTTGTATTGCGGGCATATCTTATAAATTCATGTACTATTTACACAATTTAAATCATAAAGTAAAATGTATTCATTGTTCTTGCAATTCAAACCATCTCTTAATACATCAAAACCTTCAAACGCAAGAATCGAAAAGTATGAATTAAGGGAATGATTCATTTTATTTTTTTATCTTCGATTTTGAATTTCTAGCAAATTATGAAAATAACAAATCTGTTACTCTCACTCTCTTTGTTGCTCCTAAGCTCCAACAAATCATTCTCAAAATCTAAAATCAACTGGAAGGATTCTTTAAAAGCTGCCGAATTACATGTGTATGGAAGATCGGTTCAAGATGTATCCCATGTAGAACTGATCAGCTCTGCAGCACACTTTGGTTTTAGTTTTACAGGTACCGATTGTGAGATTTTTGCTTTTTTAAGAGATGCAAACGCACATAACTACTTACAATATGAACTAGACGGTGTCTATCAAAAAAGAATTAAAATTGAAGGTTCTCAACACCGCTCTTATAAGATATCAACACCAACAGGAGGCCAACATACCGTATGGATCTTCAAGGCTACTGAAGCTCATACAGGACCCATCTTTATAGAAAAGATAAAAGGCAAACAAATCAAATCATTAAAGAAGCCTGAGGCACCACTGATAGAGTTTATTGGCAACAGTATTACTTGTGGCGCATTGGCAGACCCATCCGATGTAGCTTGCGGTACAGGAGACTACCATGACCAACACAATGCCTACCAATCTTATGCGTCAAGAGTGGCAAGAACCTTGGGCACTCAGTATATGTTAAGCAGTGTGAGTGGTATTGGTATTTATCGCAACTGGAATAGCGACGGCCCTACCATGCCTCAAGTCTATGAAAAAGTGGATTTTCAAAATTATAGCCAGCGCCAATGGAAGTTTGAAACCTATAGCCCTGCGATTGTGAGCATTGCACTAGGCACCAATGACTATAGTAATGGAGATGGGATCAAACCAAGACTCCCTTTTGACAGCAGCATTTTTGTAAGTACTTATATCAAGTTTGTACAACTGGTAAAAAGCAAGTATCCAAATGCGCAAATTGCCTTATTAACCAGCCCTATGATAAACGGAGAACGTAATATCATCCTACAAAGCTGCCTTAAGACTATAAAACAAAAAATTGATGCTCAATTTCCAAAAGACAAAGCCATTGCCTTGTATTTCTTTAAAGAGATGCAGCCCAGAGGTTGTAGTTGGCATCCGAGTGTGGAAGACCACTCCCTTATGGCTGAGGAAATCATTCCCTTTTTCAAAGAGCTTCTGAATAAATAGTATACTCAAATTATTATTTTGCTCTTATATGATGATGTGAGGCAGAAATCATTAAATTTACGCTTACAAACAAATAGTTGCAAAATGTTCGTATTCATTGAAGACAATAACAACAACTCCAAAATAAAATCAATATTTTGGGGCACGCTACTAGTGGCGCTTGGTCTCTTCTTTTTGTTGAAAAACATGGGGCTGGTAGCATTAGACATACCAGATTACATCCTCAACTGGAGGTTGATTGTAGTGTTTTTAACTATTAATGCCCTACTATCTAAAAAATGGACTTCTGTTATATTTTGGGGTGGCCTTGCTACTATATTATATGCTTCCTTATTGTTAAACATAAGCCTCCAATCATTGCTTTGGCCTATCATCATCATCATTGTTGGGGTATTTATCATGTTTAAAGTTAAGGCAAAATAGTATTTTCATTCAATGCGACATTCATTTATTGTTTATCTTTCGTTATTCGTCTTATCCTTTTCATCAACAGCTCAAATAGATAATAGATCCTTAGAAACACCTCTGATCATTGATTCAGACAGTCTTGCTAAAAAATTGAGTCTCAATGCCAACTTGTTCTGTTACCTAAAAAACAATGAGTATTTTAATCCCTCCATGGATGGTTTTACTCTGTTTGGATATTGGGCCAATCCTAAATTACACTATCAACCTAATCAAAAAGTAAGCATTGAAGCTGGCGCTTTTGCAGCTAGAAACTTTGGCAACAGTGGTTTTGATACGCTCATGCCTACCATGACACTTCGAATCAAAGAAAAAAACTGGAACTTCCTATTTGGCAACTTGGAAGGAGCTTATAGTCATAAACTCATAGAACCCTTATATAATTTCGAAAAAGGAATTAAAAACCCCGTGGAACAAGGCTTTCAGGCCAAATATGTAAAGGACAAAACGTTTCTTGATGTTTGGATCGACTGGCAATTATTCACCAAGCCTAGAAAAAACAGCCAAGAACATATCTCGGGGGGACTCTCCTACTTACATAAACCTATAGAGATTGGTAAAATCGATATCGTATTCCCTGTCCAATTTGGCGTTTATCATATGGGAGGACAAAATGTGCCCATCAAACTGCCTGTTAGAACTTTATTTAATATGGCCGTTGGCAATAGCCTAAGTATCCAACTAACCGAAAACAAAAAATTAATACTCGACAATTATTTTTTAGGCTACTCGGAAGATAGCTTAAAAGGTAGTAGTTACTTTGCAAATTTAAGATTTCAGTCAAGAAAGATACAAGCCATTATAAGCTACTGGAATAGTTATAAATTCGAATCTCCACAGGGAGGAGACCTTTATCCTTCCACATCTAGAATGCTGGGTAGTAATTATTACACTAATGTCCGCAACATTATGATATTTCGCTTTATCTACAATACCAAAATTACGGAACAGCTCGATTTGTCGATCAGGGTAGAACCTTTCTATGACTTCAAAAGTAAAAAAATAGAACATAGCGAAGGTCTGTATTTAGTCTACAGAATCCCCAACATTGGCATTTTTTAAATCAAGCCGATGAGCATTATCTACGACAACCATATTAAATTCTTATTTAAGAATGCTTGGCTTCAAACCATAGTACCAAACTATCTCCAATTCTCGAAAATAACTTATCATAAAAGAGAAAGGCATACTCTGCTTGATGGCGATTTCATGGATCTCGATTATTTATTAAATAACGAGTCTTCTAAAATAATCATATTAATTCATGGGTTTGAGGGATGTAGTCATTCCTCTTATATCAAAGCCACAGCCAACTACCTTTACAAAAACGGCTGTAATGTCCTTGCCGTAAACTTGAGAGGCTGTTCTGGACAAGACAATCTCAAACCTTATTCATACCACTCTGGCAAAACCCAGGATCTCAAAAGTGTAATAGATGCTGTTAAGCTCAAATATACAGACATTTCACTCATAGGATTTAGCTTAGGTGCCAATCTTACACTTAAATATCTTGCAGATTATTGCCACGAACCCCCAGTACATAGAGCAATAGCTATATCAGCCCCCTTTGATCTAGAAGCATCTGCAAAGAAAATAGTACAGTCGTACATCAGTAATCAGCACTTTATGAATTCTTTAAAACGGAAGCTTGAAATTAAAAAAAGAACGTTTCCTGAGGAATTCAAAGATTTGAATATTAAAGCCCTAAAGAATATTATTGACGTTGATGAATATTACACAGCTCCTCAACACGGTTACTCTAGCGCTCATGAATTTTATGAAGCTGCTTCCTGTATCAACCCTGTCTCTTATACACATCT
>CAMFLX010000080.1 GCA_945957555.1 uncultured Cytophagales bacterium | reverse complement strand
GTAAGAATTTAGTGTACTAAATTGAGCTCAAATTTTGATGAAAAATTCTCAGTATGAAGTAATTGTGGGGCGCAATAAATTTCTGTTGAGATTTTTGGGTTTAAATATCTATTTTTAACAATTGTCAAAAGCAAAATCGCATTGAGTATGTGGGGCGCTGCAAGCGGAGGATTTGCACCTCTCCTTGGTTGCCCAAGGTCCTTCCCCGATGGTGGGCTGCGAAGTAACCCAATACTACGGCATCTTGACAATATTTCAACATGTTAAAGAACGTCCGGAGGAACCACTTGCGCCTCCTTGGCAAACCTATGAAGCTTTTGAGGCCTCATAGGTTGTTTTTATAAAGTAATCTGTTTGATCTTCTGTATTGCAGTTTTACCTTCTTCTAGGGCATACAATACTTCAAACACCTTGTCAGACCAACCAGCGATCAAACACACGTCTTGGTCTTGCAACTTCAATGGTGAGTGACCGTATCCTGCCAAGTCAAACAAGTACAACTTAGCCTTTGGAGCAATGGCTTTATAGGCCTTCCACGATTTCTCTAGGCTGGCATTGCCAGAACCACTATTCCAAATCTGGCAGTCGGTAAAGATCATGACTTTATCCATCACCACCTTGCGGGCAATCAAGTCATCGATTACTTTATGACCATTAGTAGAATAACCCACTTCGCCTTCACGACGGTAGAATTCGTCAACATTAGCCAAAACCGATGTTTTCGGCATATTTATCACCTTCCAAGTATCACCAAACATACCTGTTACCACTCTTTCACACTTAGATTGCATCAGCATACCTAATACCAAGCCGATATCGTACAACAGTACTTTACTTTTTGGAGAAACTGGCTTCTGCATAGAACCCGATACGTCGCAAGCGATCAATACGCGAGTGTCTATATCAAAACCTTTTAAGTTTTTTACACTTAAAACGATGGCATCCTCCAAAGCTTTCAATACCGTACCTACCATGTCGCCTTTCAAGACCTTGATCTCTCTGTATGCGGCCAAGAAACGGAAAGGCAATTGTTTAGAATTGGCCACCGCAGTCTCATTTGACAAATATTTGCATACTTTCTGGATATGTACTGCAGATACTCCTGCCTCCATAATGTTACGCAAGTTTCTCATCGTTGCCATGTAGCCAACTTTATTACTATCGATCAACTCTTCCCATTTCGCTTTAAAGGCCTTTGCTTTCACATATTCAGCTTCGCCAGCCATTTGTGCACCCAAAGCAGAAAGTTCGGTCTCCCAAGTATAAGGCACTTCCAAGGTATCTTCGGCAATCTTATTGAATAACTCTTGTTGTGCCTCATCTTTTGCTTTTGGGTGTACCAGAAACAAAGCATCGCGCAATTTCACCTCAGTAGCTCTGTTGTATTTGGCAAACTGATATTCATCAAATTTATTGAAAGTCTCCACCAGACCTTTTTGGACCTGTTTCGACAATTTATTGAGTTTTTTAGTACCTTTTCTGGCATTTGCCAATTGGTAGTAGGCCAAAAGCTCAGTGATCTCATCAGCACGTTGTACCACACCGTTTACCGTTTTGCTTACCAAAGCATCGCCAGAGTGGAATTTGGCCAATTCTACGGCCAACACTAAAGGAATGCTACGCATGTACATTTGGTTACGAGCATACAAGGCCAATTTCGCCACAAACTCAGGATCATTATCCAACATTAGAGCCTTGATACGAGTCAAACGATCATTAGCTTTCTCGTAGTAGTTATCGCTCAATCCAGCAGTAGCTACAGCTGCATAAAGCTCCATTTCAGGACTCAACTTGTAGGCTTTAGCACCTTCATAGTTTTTAGTGACTTTTCTGTCTGCTTTAAGAGTGTTGAATTTCATGACTTTGTTATTTAATGGTTTCTTTTTCAAATACTACTTATTTCCTCGTATTTGATATTACAAAGTTGCTGGGCCGCTGCGCAAGGAATTTGCGTGAAGAAAAATATTTTAAATAAAATCCTGAATAACTTATAAGTACCTAAAAACCAAAATATTGCTCAATAAAAATAATTTCACTTCTGGTTACTCAACGTAAATAGATTGCGTAGCAGATGTGGGCAAGTGCGTTGATATGCTTTGTTATACCCATAAAGAGATGCATTTTTAGATGATCTATGAAGAGTATGACCACCATCTCTTGGGGCGAACAGGTGTCTTATGTAGGATCTGAGGTGGTCATCACGGTCAATAACACGCGAAGTATTGATTTGGAAACTTCGTTGTTTATACATAAGATCAAGTTCTTACCATACAAGCCACAAAGGCAGGTGAGGCTACAATCTACAATTATAATACTGAGGGCAGAAAAGTAGCTACTGTATCCTATTCAAAGGGGATCACAATGGTTACAAGATTACAACCTAGCATCTATATGGTTATGGTGTGAAGGTTTTGGTGCACTAGTCCATTCTTATCATAAAGAAATACATTCAGCTCTTTGATTCTCTAAAGGTTGAACAGCTGATTGTACACTTCATACATTCTAAATTACTTAATACACTTTGCATTTATCCTTCAAAACATAGTACTTTTGAGAGACAGCAGGGTATATATACGATTTATAAAGAATGAGACAGGATAAGAGATGGAGGTCAAGAATCATGCTTTGGAGCATGTTCTTGTTGACTTTGGCTTGCAACAATACAGAGAAGAACTCAAAAGAAAGAAAGAGGATGATGTCAAAAGGCTGCATGCCACAGCCTTATTCTGAAGCAGTACATAAGAAGACCTGCGATTCCATCCACGCCAAAGAGAAAACAGCTCAGCTACAGGTCATTGCCGATTCGGTATATGCCTTCAAAAGGTTGAATGGCTGTGTCTTAATTCGACAAGCGGGTATTGATTTATTACAATATTGTAAAGGTTCAACCTGCCTAAGCTGCTCGGAGAAGAAAGACAACTCACCACTTACTTTATTTCAACTCGCCTCTCTCTCAAAAACCTTTACCGCCATAGCTATCTTGCAACTGGTAGAAAAGAAAGTATTGAGCCTCAAAGACAGTATTGAAAAGTTTTACCCCAATTTTCCGTACAAATCCATTACCATTAAGTCGTTACTGAGCCACAGAAGTGGCCTACCTAACTATATGTATGTGTTTAACGACAGCATGCGCAAGGCCAAAGCCCCCGACAACCAAATGCTGATGCAGTGGTTTGAAAACGAGAGACCTGATCCTTACGGCTCTGCCAACAAATACTTCTCATACAACAACAGCAACTACGCAGTATTGGCTGCCATTATAGAAAGAGCCTCAGGCCTTTCTTTCGCGGAATATATGCGCCTAAATATATTTGTGCCTTTAGAAATGACTCATACTTATTTGGTCGGTACCATTCCTGATACGCTCACGGCGACTATGGGACATGAAGGTCGTAACAAAATGCCCAAGGATTTTTTTGATGATATCGTGGGCGACAAAGGCATCTATTCGTGTATTGATGATCTGTCTCGTTGGTACAATGCTCTACAAGGCTCCTGTTTGGTCTCACAAGAAACCATGAAAATAGCTTTTAGCCCCCAGAGTTTTGAACATAAGGGCGTGCGCAACTATGGTTTGGGCTTTAGAATCTTGCTCGAAAAAGATCAGAAAACACCTAGGTACATCTATCACAACGGCTGGTGGAAAGGCTACAATACATTGTTTTGGTTCTGTCCCAAGAACAAATCTCTCATCGTGGTTTTGAGCAATGTAAAAAACAAAGGGATCTATAGCATCAGGCCCTTCATCAAAGTATTGGAACCTCAAGCCGATATGGAAAAAGACGAAGATGGTGATGAATAAAATCTAAGAGTGAAAATTATTATATTTGTATATGGTAAATATCAAAGAAATATTGGACTTGAGTGATGCGGAGAAGCTCTTGTTGCTCGAAAAGATTTGGGACAGTATGGATCATGATCAAATTGTACTTACTAAGGAACAAGAAAACGAACTTGATCTTCGATTGGCCAAACTTGAAAAAGGGGATACAAAAACTTATACTTGGCAAGAAGTAAAAGACAAGCTTAGAAAGAAAGATGCATAACCTAATTATTACGGAAGATGCCTACCTGGACATAGAAGGTGCTTTTTCATTTTATGAATTACAAAGAGAGGGACTGGGCTTTGATTTTGAGTTATGCTTAGAAGCTGGTCTTAATTCTATAGTAAGAGGTCCAGGGATTTGCCAAGTCAGGTATAAGAATATTAGAGTCTGTTTTATAGATAAATTTCCGTTCGGAATTCATTTTCTTTCAGACAGTTTTATCGTAACTGTAGTTGCAGTTTTCCATACCAGTCAAAACCCAAAGAAATGGCTTAAAAGAACACACAAAGCTTAGCCATCCGAGTATATTAAGATCATCAAAAGTTCAAGTGAACAAATTATCCAACAAGACCTGTTTTAAGAAATCATTCTAGTGGCTCAAGAGTCTTTCTCTCTTGATTTGGCAGTGCACATCATCGTCAAAGTTGCTGAGATCAAGCCATATTAAAGAATGGTATAGATATGAAACAGTCCTTTATTTTACATTATTATCCTTTGGGCTTGCCATTTTTCAAAACAAAAAGCTTTGGCTAGCTATGTGCTTCTCATTTGTTCTCGTATTTTCTTATTACTTTACATCGAGCATATTTTTGTGGGGCGAAAAACATAATGTCCGTCCTGAAGCCTTTCCATATTTCCACGCGTATTTTGTTTGGACAGCCTATGCAACAATAGGCATTATATCATATGTAGGCCTAAAGCTGTTGAAGCCAGAGAAATAAAACCGGTAGGAGTTAACTCTCCATGAAGTACCAAACGAATTAAACACCAACTTTAAAATATTGTGGAATCAAGCTTTTGATTTTCGCCAAAGTGTCTGGCATACTCAAGTCACTCATACCACCTGAGGCATTGGCATGGCCCCCTCCATTGAAATGTTCTGCCGCTAATATATTCACAGGGTTTTCTTTGCCTTTAGAGCGAAAAGATATTTTAATAATACCATCCCTCTCAGAAAAAACCATAGCTACTTTCATGCCTTTTATGGACAGGGCAAGATTGGCCAAGAGATCGAGGTCCCCCTTTTGATATTTGTATTTTTCAAGCTCCTGAGCAGTCATGGAAATAATGGCCACTTGATAGTCTTCTATAATGTCTAGCTTTTCGCTCATGGCATAGCCTTGTAGACGCAAACGACTGGCCGTATTGGTATCATTCAAGTTTTCATGAACAATATGGTGCTTCACTCCCGCAGCAAGGAGTTTGCCCAATAGCTCATGAGTACGTGGTTGTACAGAGGAAAAACGGAAAGTGCCCGTATCTGTCAATATCCCCAAATACAGAGGGGTTCCGATCGTTTCATCTAAGAGTGTGATGTTGCCAGATTGTTCGATCAACTCACAAATGAGTTGTGAGGTAGAGCACACCTCTGTTTCCGAAACTGTGATAGTGGCGAAATCTTGAGGATTTAAATGATGGTCGATCATGATCTTTTTACAGGTCGCAGCTTCTAATAGAGCCTGCATGTCAGTACCAATCCGATCCGTAGCATTATAATCCAAACAGAAAATCAAGTCTGCTTTTTGAAAATGTTCCGTGATCACAGCTGGCTGCTCAGTCATAACCAAAATCGGTGTGACGTCCAACCAAGCTAAAAAGTCTGGTGCAGGGTCAGGATGGCAGATGAAAGCTTTTCTGCCTAATTTTTCAATATAATGTAAGAGCCCCAAAGAACTACCCACCGAATCACCATCGGGAGATTTATGAGCTGTTATAACAATGTGTGAAGCGGCAAGAATTTCGTGTTGAATTTGTTCGTAAAGATGCATGAATACGTAGGCTGAAACCGAATCCCTTAGGGTATCAGCCCCGCAATTTACATAAAGTATTTGTAAAGGTGAGCAGCTATTTTGAATACGCCCCCTTTACAATCCCAGCATTCTTATATATTTGGTATTGCACCACATCGTTTTTATATTCGTTAGATGACACAAATATCCACAAATGTAAGAAGAGTAATATTTGATGGGTTTGATAGATTGCAGGAAACGTGGGTATACCGGATTCGCTTGGAACATTTCCAAGGATATTTCATCACGTCATCACGGATACTCAATGACTTCCCTATGTCGGTGGAGGAGGTAGTCAAAGTAAAGGTAGCTTTATACGATGAAAAAGAATTATTAGGAGACATAGAGTATCTCGTAAGCCTTAACATCAAAAATCGTTTGAATTTGAAGGAGACCTATAGTATCAGTACTGATGACGAATCGGACCAGCTCGGACAACTGATTCATCAGGAACTGGGAGGTATTTGTGCAGATTGCCTCAAAGAATATAAAGAAAAACATGGCTGGCATCTTTAAGAAGATGACCCGATTTTACGAAACGCAACAAGATTCATATTAAGAAACAAAGAGCTTTAAGCGAAACCGTTTAAAGCTCTTTGTTTTTGTAATTATACCTAGCACACCTTTATGATCAGCACATCTAATTATTGTAAAATATTTTTAAATTTTAATGTCATAAATATTTGCATTTATAAAATATGATTCGTACATTTATATTAAATATTATCAGAATACTTCATAAGTGTTTTATATCATGAATAACTATAAAATAATAAAAAATCAAGGTCGACATTGTCAGGTCTTTTGAGGCCAAGTTTGTAAGATTTATTCTTATAAGCATTTAAAGTAAAGTTATTGAGTGTTTTAACATTAGAATTATGGAATAACTTCTTTTAGTATTGTGAAATAGTATAGTGTAAACTAAGCTGTAAGACATGATTAATAAACGTGCATTCTATCGAATGTACCAATATTTACATTATGTGATTTATTAACCAAGTAATCAATTTAAATTAAAGTAATAATAAACTATCATGAAGTACATTTTCAGAGGTAACCTCCTAGGTTATTTGTGCGATGATTGCTATGAAGCCATCGCAGGAAACAAGGTCTTGTTGTATTCACCACTAGACCAAACACGCATCACCGCAAACGCGGTGGCAGACACAAAAGACACATTTCATCAGGTCACAGATGATGAACTTAAGAAGAAAGAGAAACTGTTAATCGCTACTGCCGTTACGGATGAAGCAGGCAATTTCGAATTCATTTTGGATGAAAAGAATGCAAACACTGCATTCGATATCGATTTTGAATGCGGTACAGTACCTCATCACATTCCGGGTCGAAAAAAAATCCCCTTCTTGCAGTTTCACCTGACCACCGTGTACCCACAATGGCGTACCAATGAAAAAGAAGATGCTGTATACCGTTTCTCTTATGCAATTCCTGCCAAATGGTGGTGTTATATAAAGGGGCGGTATTTTGACGTATGGACGATTTGCGGAATCCTTACTGACTGCAAGACTGGCTCACCATTGCCAGGCGTAAAAGTAATTGCAATGGATGACGACTTGATCACCGATGATTTATTAGGGTCTGATGTTACGGATATCAATGGTCATTTCCATATTTTCTACACTTCTAAACAGTTCAAGAAAACCTTCTTGTCCCCAGTTATTAATGTTGAGACAGACCCCTCGTATCCATTTTTCTCAAGTGGCCCAGATGTATACTTTCAATTAGAATACAACGGCCAGAAGATAGCACTTGAAACAGCTGCTAATAGTAGGAAAAATGTAGGCCACTGCCTGTGTGTGAGGCTTTGTACTGAAAAAATAGAAATCATCGACCCTTCAATCCCTCCCTCGTTTACGCATTTTGGGCTTGTGAGACATGTCCATATTCAAAGTGAAATCAATTCTGCAAACGGCAAAACCAACAAAGCTGGCTTTTCAGGTTACGCATTTTTCTCTAGCGTAAATTTGGTAGGCACGATAAGTAAGAAAATCGGAGGCCAGCCCATGGAGTACATGTTTGAATATCAAGAAGTGGCAACTCCAGGAAGCGTACTCAATCCTGCTGCGTGGTCTCCTGTGTTGCCCAATATGATTGACAAAACCATCATAGGTTATTTGTGGACGCTTACTGGCGACCCCATGAATCCAATTGCTTATGAGCCGTATTATATCAATGGTACAGGGACAGAGAAAACAATTACTTATAACGGCAACTGGATACCAGTACCTCAAGATGCTAACTTCGCAGCACATGTAGATGCCCAAATACTCACATTGAACACAGTTGCACTTACGGGACTGTCTGTGGTAGATATGGCTATGCCAACCTCGGGCATTGGAAGTCCAACAGTTAGCGGGTCTCGTCCAGAGCCAGCAAACCGCTACTTTGCTATTCGTATGAAACAAAGGCAGGCAAACATAGGATCAGGTGTAGTCGCGGGAACCTCTAAGCCTATTGCGATCTTTAATACCAGATACAATAACGTAAACAAATACGGTAGTTGGGCTCCTACTACTTATTCTGATCAAATTGCTGCAGTATCTGTAGATATTCAAGAAATAGTATCAGGAACAAGTGGCTGTAGTAAAATTATTGATGCATTGCATGTGAAATATGGTGCCAGAAACGAAAACTTAAGTTCCGTCTGGCTTACTATTGTAGGTCCTGCCAAACCAGGACAGAGCTTTGGCTTTGCACCAATTAGTGTGGTTGTTCCAGAGACCATTGGTAGTGCACAATTGGTATTTACACCTCCAACTGATACAGTAAACGATTTGCTGGCTTGTGCTTATACCGTCACATTGCACGCTACAGTAGCGTTGACTACTGGAGAGGGTGAGCCTGGTGAAATCTCGGACTTTGTTTCTTTTTGTAAGGTTTAATTTGAGTTTATAAATAGATCCGCCGGATTCATTTTGAATTCGGCGGATTTTTTATTGGAGGTGCATAGCGCTCAATTTCCATACCAATGACCATTAAAATTTGTTGTGGCCTATGAGTTTGTCAATAATCAAGCGCTGCTATCAACTACCTACAAGCGTTTCTGCCAATATCCAACATCTATCCATTGATTGAATTTATATCCTATTTCTTTGAGCACAGCTACATTCACAAAACCCAGACGCTCGTGTAGCGCTACACTGTTTACATTCGGCAAGGCTATACCACCCACAGCTGTGTGGAATCCCTTTTGTTTCAAGATAAGAAGTATTGCTTCATAAAGCATTTTTCCAAAACCGCGACCTATGCACCCAGAGTCGAGGTATACTGTGGTTTCGACCGAAAAGCGATAGGCTGCCCTTACCCTCCATTTTGTAGCATAGGCATAACCAACCACTATCCCTTCATGTTCTGCCACGAGCCATGGTAGTGCTTCGGCGTTTATGCTTTGGATGCGATTCGCCATTTCCTGAGGCGAGACAGGTTCTTCTTCAAAGGTAATGATGGTATTTTTGATATAGTGATTGTAGATTTGTGCAATCGCTTCAGCATCGCTTGAAATGACAGGCCTGATCATGGGCTTTTCTTTTTTTACAAATATAATAGTTTTGGTCTAGGCTCGATTTGCTTAAAAACAAGCCACCCCCTCCATTACTGAAGGGGGTGGCTGCCATCCCATGAATATTTTTAAGAGTTATTGAGTAACTACAAATTTCTCTGCAAGAGAAGCTTTGCCATCACTCATGTTTACAATGTACAAGCCTGGCGCAAGATTTGGCAATGAAATGTTTTTGTTGCCAACAAATGACCCTGCTTGTAGTTCACCGACCAATTGCCCATCCAGCTTGTACACTTTATAGGCAGTTTCTTGTTCGGCATCATTGTCCAAAGAAAGTGACTGGTCTTGAGCGTTGTAAATGGCTCTTAAGGTTGCCGTTTTCACTATTTCAGAGGCACCATTTACGACCAAAAGCGGTAGTGCGATTAGTTTTGCCTGCACATTGTTAGCCGTATTACACTCAGGTACTGTGTTGCCAGAAATCACTTTCACTTCCATGATCAAATACTTGTAAGTAGCAATACTTACTGTAGGATTGGAGGTCCATGAACCTGAATAAGTTGCCCCCTTTGCAAGATCCGGCACAGTAGTACCGAAAATACGTCCGCCTGCAGGTTTGTCTGTTGCATCCAATACTGCATCAGTAGATACCCAAGCTTGGAAATACATTTTGCTCAATGGAAGCGGCGCCCAATCTAAATTTGTTACCGTGTAAGTAAAGTTGAAACTGTTACCAGTGATGCTATTGATGGTGATATTGGTCACGTCCAAATCTGAGAGATTGCAACCAATGTATTTTACTTCAACATTATTAGCAGTATTGCACTCTGGTACTGTATTGCCAGAAATCACTTTTACCTCCAGGATCAAATACTTGTAGGTGGTAATACTTGCCGCAGGGTTAGAGGTCCAAGTACCTGAATAGGTACCATCTTTGGCAAGTGTAGGTGCTGTAGTGCCAAAGATGCTTCCACCCGCTGGTACGTCGGAAGCGTCGAGCACTGCATCTGTAGACACCCAAGCTTGGAAATACATTTTACTCAAAGGCAGTGGTGCCCAGCCTAAGTTCTTTACAGTATAGGTAAAGTTGAAGCTGTTGCCACTTACACTGTTGATTGTAATGTTGGTGACGTCCAAATCTGAGAGATTACAGCCAATGTATTTGACCAGTATGTTATTGGCGGTGCTACATTCTGCTTGCGAATATCCCGAGCGTAACTGAACCGTGTATACCAAATAAGGATACGTGGTAATACTGACGAAGGGGTTGGAGGTCCAAGTTCCAGTGTACGTTTGCCCTGGCGCTAAGGCCAATACAGAGGTACTGAAAATGGAACCGCCCGCAGGTTGGTCTGTAGCGTCATAAACGGCGTTTTGTGACACATAAGCTTGAAAATAAAAACGATCGAGATACAAAGTTGCAGTACCTGCATTTCTGATCTGGTACGTGAACTTAAATGAATTGCCCGAAACATTTGTAATGTTGATCGTACTGACCTCCAAGTCTGCTAAGGTGCATATAGCTTGGGGTTTTGCATGGAACATGACTAACATGAATGTTAGCACCAATGGGAAAAGTTTTTTTCTCATAAAAATGGAATTTGATTTTTGAAATTAATTGATGGAATTAAAGTATTAACTATTATTACTCATGGGATGCGAATACAGAATAAGCGTTTAAAATATGTTTTACATGGATATTAACCTAGATTAGATATAGTAGGAAATGGATTGAAAAACAAATTTTGAGAAGAAATTTTGATAGCAAATTTGTTATGATAGGCTCATAAACTTTTAGCCGGCTTCTATGGAAACGCGAAAGGCTTACAATAGAGTAAGCCTTTCGCATTATGCATCAAAAGATATTGATTATTTACAATTGTATTTGACAAAACTTGTCCCTACCGAATACCCTTCCACTGGGCTTAAAGTTTGGCTTTTCTTAACGAGTAAGCCTTGGGCATTGTATTCGGTGGTATAGGTTTCGGTCATTGGGTATACGTTCGGGTCAGAACTTACAGACAAGGTATTGTTCTTACTGTAGTTTCTGTTTAAAAACATGAGCGTCTTACTTGTTGCTATCACACTAGGCTTATTGTCGTAGGTATAATAGCTATTGCCTCTTAGCATTTCGCCATACGAGGAACTATCGTAGGTGGCTACGGTTTCGAGGTTACCACTGGTGTTATAGTAATAATATTCTTTAGTTACTGTTCCTGGGGACCATTCGTCTTGGAATCTGGTGGCAATGATTCGGTCTTTGTAGTCGTATGTGTAAGTGGTAGCAGTACCTTTGTAATAATGACTATGGATAGGCATACCCATAGATATGAAGAAACTGTCTCTTACAATATTCCCCTTGGTGTCGTGCTCGTAGAGATGGGCTGTAAATATATTATTGACCTGAACAGGTGCATCCAGATCTGAAGGACTGTTGCCAAAGTAGTAGATCCATTGTGTAAACCACCCCTTATTGTTGTATACAAAGAGCTGAGGGGCGTTGCCAGTACTGGGATTATCCACGGCTAGCTTAGTGGGTTCTCCTTTACTGTTAAAATAGAGCGTGCGGTCGTAAGTTCCTGAGGAGGAATAGTAAGTAGAATCTGCAATAAAACGTACTTCTTCTATGGTACATTTTGTTTTGTGGGGTTTTACTTTGTCGTCGTCTTTTTCTTTGATGATCAGACATGAAGGCAAGCTTAGTGCCATGCCCATGAGTACTTGTGGTAAAAATGATTTTTTCATAATAATATATTTAAAAAATGGATGTTACAATTGGTTTTTATGGTAATAAAATCTATTGAGTGTAGTACTAAAGGTTTATTATATATCAGAGATTAAAGATACTATAATTAATGATAAAACTCGGCCAAAAATGTATTTTTATCACACAAATAGTTCCCTACCAATCATCGCCACTGAGTTCTCTGCCTTTTTTGATTCTCTCATATTCTTCGTTTCTGATTTCGTAAATGTAATGATCGGCCTCTAGTCCTGCAAAAGTGAGCCCCATTTCTTTGCGCATCAGGTACTGTTCGTATACTATAGGGAGTGCCTCGCTTATTTGCTTTCTTTCAAAGGAGTCAAGTGCCCGTTTTAGGGCTATCCGATAGTCATAATGCGCCCTAATAGGGATTATTTCATTTGCATCCTTAAGTTGTTCTACGATTTCAGAGACATTACCATCATAACCATCAATATATTCGCTATCCCATGAAAGTTCTTTATTGGCTTCAAAATATTCTTGTGTACTCTGGTCTTCAAAGGTCTCGACAAACCACATTAAGTGTTCTGCATCCCAATAGCTTATTATGGGTCGATTATCATAAGGTCGAGAAGTTTGTTGGGAAGGTGGATTTTCTTCTTTATCTCTTTCAAACCAAAGGGCTTCATAAGCCTCTTCCTGTTCTCCTCTAATATCTGGCAGTGATAGATACAAGGAAGTGCCTTTACGGCCGTTATAAAAGTCGTACCATTCTGGAAAATTGGTATCTGCATTATCATTATGATAGGCTTCTTTGAGTTCTGTATACGACTGCCAACCTTCTAATAAATTAAATTGATGTTCTTCATAGTTAAACGATTGCAAAAATTGAACATAGAGTTCTACCTCGTCTTCTGTAATATCAGGGAGACAAGGACAATTCAATATATCTCTTTCCCAAATTTCAAAATCATAACAAATTTCTACTCCTTCAAGCTCTATTTGGTTTGCGCGCCAAAGACATTGTAGGTCAAACAGCTTCTTTTGTTGGATTTCCTTGAGACATCTCCATCCTTCTTCATGCCATTTTGCGGCCTCCTCCTCATTCCATTTTGCGTAATCGTATTCTTTAGACATCCAATATGTCTTTTTAAGGGCATAGCTTTCAATAAAAGATACTACTGAGTCGGCATCAAAGCTGCTAAGATATTCCATAGCGCTTTCATTGGCCTTGATTTCTTCCAAATATTTATTGTACAGTGCTTTTTGCGCTAAACTGCTTTGCATTTTTTTAGCGAAATAAGTGTCGGGTTTGTCTTCCTCTTTATAGTTTTCATCTTGTGTTGACATGTTTGAGTATGGTTAATTGGTTTAAAAATTAAAATCTCTTGGTTCTCCATTTAGCTCCCTTCCTCTGAGGATTCTCTCCTCAAAACGCTGGATCATATTGTTTCTAAACACCAATTGGTCTCTATCAGTCATACCTAGTAATGGTGCTCCTGTTTTAAGATATTCTTGATAGGCTCTCATAGCATCTGGCAAGGCTTCTATGATCATCTCTCTCGTATACCTTTCAGTAGCACATTTTATTCCATCTCGCCAATCATCGTTTTGCTCTATTGGTACCAGTCTTTTGGCCATATAAAGTAGGTCAAGTGCATCGTTTATTTTGACATTCTTTTCTTCCCTAGACGATGAATACCAAGTTTTTTCCTCCATATATAATCTATAGGATTCTTTGGTATCAAACTGTTTCACAAAACGCTCCAAGAACTCTTCGTCTAAAATATTAATCCTAGGAAGTGAATTTGAGGAAGGAGAAGATTTTATGCTTTGGATTTCTTTCAACTTTTCTTCATTTCGCACGAGTTTTGTGTAAAAATCTTCTTTGGGGCCACGCAAATCGGGCTGGGTGATCAAAAATAGATCCGTACCCATTTCTCTACTATGAAAATCATACCAACTTCCTTCGTAACCTTCTAGCTGCCTGGTTCTGGTTCCATGGGTATAGTACGCCTTAATATTTTCATATTCTTGACCTTCACAAAAAGTCCAGTAAGGCTGCTCGATCGGGCTTTCTTTGAGGAATTGTGTGAATAATTCAATTTCTTCTGTGGTGACTGGTTCAACAAACGGACACCTGAACACATCGTGCTCCCACAAGGCAAATAGGTAGAAGAAATTAACGCCTTCTATCTTGATTTTCTCACTTCTCCAAGCGCATTGCAAGTCAAAGAGCTTCTTGTTAAGAATGAAGCCTATACATTCAATGGCATATTCGAGCCATTTGTCTTTGAAATATTGGATCGTTTGGAGATTATCGTCACCACTATGATGCCATGTGGCTTTGGATGAGGCATATGAATTGATGAAGCTTTCGACAGAGTGGTCGCTGAATTGTTTGAGATAGTTCTGGTACCGATCTTCTGTTTTTAACTCATGTACAAACTTGCGGAAGAGTTCGTCTCTTTTCTTGTTTTTGTCGATCTCTTGATCTATCCAGTTGGGTCTTTCTGTTGACATATATTGATGGTGTATTAGTAAAACATGTTCTATCAAAAATAAAAGTTTTTAAGGCTCAACGCAACAGAAATCAGAGGAAAATTAGATGGGGAAATAGGATATTTTATTTCTGCTTCTTTCTTTTCGCGACAGCGGTTCCAAGCTCTTGATCGTTTGTAGAAAAATCCATAATTTGCTGTACTGATCGTAATGTAGCTATGGATATAAAACCTCTTTTGTTGGCGGAAAAACATAATGCGATAGCGGAAGCTAAGTTTTGGTTCAAGACCTTTTGGTTTACTCAAAAGCGAAGATTGAATAATATGATCTCTCCCCCGCCTCGGCATGTAAATACTGGAATGCTGAAGGGCACTGAGGTGCTATCGGTGTCGGAGAGTGACTTGTGGAACCGTGATGATAATGCGCAGAATTGGGTATTGACCGCTGGGAAGATAGAGAACCTGCGTGTGGCGAGCAGAACGATCCATGGTATAGAGGTGCCTGCGGGAGAGGTGTTCAGCTTTTGGAGGCATGTGGGCAGGCCTCACAAAGGTGCGGGCTATGTGGTAGGCAGGGAAATACGCGAGGGTTGCATAGTGCCTACTGTGGCGGGTGGCCTTTGCCAGCTTTCTAACGCACTGTACGATGCGGCACTTAAGGCGAACTTCACTATTGTGGAGCGCCACCGCCATACCAAGGTGATCAAGGGGTCTCTGGCAGAGCTGGACAGGGATGCTACAGTAAAGTGGAACTATGTAGATTTGCGCTTTAAGGCGCATCATGCTTTTCGCATTGAAGTAGAACTGACTTCTGATCGGTTGGTGGTACGGATACTTGGCGCTCCTAAGCAGTCTAATGCCGAACTTGGGGAGATAGGCACTCCAATGGTTACCTCAATCTTGAACGATTGCTATTCGTGCGGAAACACGGCCTGCTTCAAACACCCAAACAGGTCTGCACACGAGTTGGAGGCTGCCATGACGACTTATGTACTGGATGGGTACTGGCCTGAATACGATATTTATTTGAAGTCTGTAGTAAGCGCCCCTGACCGCGTGGTGATACCGATAAAGGGTACGGGACTATTGCGGCCTTTTAAGAATCGCTGGTCGCTGCCTGTCCATACGCGAGTAAAAACGAGTGCTTGGGCAGGCCTGAAGAGAATGTTGCTTTTTCGCCTATGGCGTTCTCGCAAAAATGTTTTTGAGTTGCATCTATATCTGGATGCAAATTTGGCCATGGCCATTGCAAAACATATCCCTGTAGAGTGTACACACTTGGTGGTGGTGCAGCACTTGTTGCCATTTTTGTGGAAAGAGGGGGTATTGGGCGGACGTACTTTTGATGTGCTCATGAGCCGACTGCCTATGGAGCGGCTGCACGAGCGTTTGGATTTTGCCAAAGGGCTGTATCCTGACAGCCCTACGCTTACTGATTTTAGAGCTCCGCAGGATTTGATAGAGGCGGAAAGCAAGGCTTTGACTCAGGCGAGGCGCATCATTACACCACATGAGGAAATCGCAGATTTGTTTGCAAACAAGTGTATCAGGTTAGAATGGTGCTTGCCTACAAAGAAGGCGACTAGCGCTCTGGTGGGTTCAAAGATTTTGTTTCCTGCCTCGGCGCTGGGCAGAAAGGGAGCCTACGAGCTGAGGCGCTTGGCCGAAGAGCTGGGATTGAGTGTAGTGGTGGTAGGAAAGGCTATAGAAAAGTCTGATTTTTGGGAAAGAGTGACTGTGGCACCCTCGGGTATAGATCCTTTTGCCGACATTGCCCTAGTGGTCTACCCTACTTATATAGAGCATCAGCCAAGGCTATTGCTTAAGGCGGTGGCGGCAGGCTTGCCCATAATTACGACTCCAGCTTCGGGCTTGGCGGCGAATGAGCAGGTAAGTTTGGTACCGATTGGTGATTATGAGGCTTTGAAGATGGCCGTAAAGGAGAAATTAATAAGAAGTAATGGATTGGATCGCGTTGATTAGAAAACGGCCTGGTATGTTTGTGGGAGACTTAGGCTATGGGGGCACCAAAACACTAATTGGAGGCGTGGTGGATTGCCTTCTCTCATGTAGCCTTTCGGAAGCACAGTTGGTCCTTAACTTTAAGCCAGACCATTTTATAGCTCTAGAGGCCAAAGGTATTGACGGAAACCTTTCAAAAGAACTGATTACTCGTTTTGATCAAGAATTGGATTGGGAAAAAGATGCCTTTAAAATTTTGTTGGCTCTGACCGAGGTCATTACTATCGAGCTTTGTGCAAATAATGAGACTATTACTCTAAAAGGCAAAAAAGGAGTATATGAATTAGATACGACTGTTTATGAAGCAGGGGCAACTTGCCTATCTATGCTTTTTAAAATTGATATGGAGATTTTTAAAAACACTACTATCCACTACGAAGCTATGAACCTATATCTTCGCAAGTATGCTTTCTTAAATCCTGGGTATAGAATTACTACTATAGATAGTTCTACTGCGGAGCAACAGATTAATATTTTCCGATATCCGAAAGGTGTGGCGCACGAGTTAGACCTTGTTACAGAAAGCATAAATTACAATTACACCCTTTTGCGAATGGATTTGATGACGCAGATCAGAAATTATGCTTATCAGATCAGTTTTTCATTTCAAAAGTATTATGGTATAAATTACTGGCTTGCGTTTGCCAATAGTACCGCATTGATTTACGGGGGTTCCTTGGAAGACGGGATATTAGACGGCATAGCAAAGGCCTTTCGTGAAATGGCCTTACTCAAAAACATGAAAGTTTCAGTAAGTGCCAAAAAGATTAAGAAAGAACTACTACTCATTGCTGCCATAAAGGGTGATAACTTGGCATTTGAAGGAAGTACTAGAGAGAAATTGGGTATGGTACAAGTGAGAAGTGATATAAAAGAATATATGCATAAAACACTTATGACGAGTTTTGAAAGCAATGAAACTGTTTTTGTGGAGATATTAAAACGGTTTAGTAATTAAAAAAGGAGTAGGTTGTCATAAATGAGACTGGATGAGTATGGCCATTGCAAAAAAAGGAACTCGGAGGATAAATGTATTAGGTGAATATTTTTTGTAGAGGGTACGAAAAAAAGTAGTCTTAGGCTTTTGTGGCAATACAATCGCCTTTCTCATACGTCAGTGTTAAAAACGACTCATGACGGTAGAACTGGACTTTAGGGTAATAATAAAATCATTTTAGAAACTGTTTTTGCATATTGCTTGCAGAATTTATTGACTATATTTCAATTCTTGACATGCATTGTTCTTGTACTTTTCTTTGCTCACACAAAGAAAAGTACCAAAAGAAAGTGTGGCACGAAAGCCAACCGCAAGATCGATTTGTCGCACATGCCCCCGCTTCACAAGCCATCGATCTTGCAGTTCGCACCTTTCGTGCACGACCACGCACGCAAGAGCATTGGAAGAGAATCAAATGTTCTTTCTAAAAATAAAGACTAACGATCTCTATTAACAAATGCATATTCCTTATGGAATCATTTAAAAATATCCGAGGGTAAAGATTTTAAAGAACCAGATATGATACGAGTTGCTATTTTTTCAGATATTCATGGAAAGATCTTATTGCCGTTTAAGCTGGTGGATCTATACCAAAAGGAAACGGGGCATACTGTGGATTTAATCTTGCAATGTGGTGATATAGGCGCTTATCCATATATTGAAAACTTGGATAAGGCTACACTTAAACATGCCAAAAACGATAGGGATGAATTGGGCTTTCATGATGATTTCGTGAAGGCTGATCCTGTGATCAGGCAATTTCTGAACGACTTGGATATTGATATGGTTTGTGTGCGTGGAAACCATGAGGATCACGACTATATTGATTCCATAGAACAGGGGCATGGGCATGGAAGTGTTTTCCCTATAGATGTATATGAGCGGGTGTGGGTTTGTAAGTCGGGATTGCCACAAACGTTTAAGAAAGGAAACCTGAGTTTGGATTTTGTTGGGATTGGTAGGATAGGTGACCGCAAGGGGCGTTCGGAAAAGCGCTTTGTTCAGGACTACGAAAGGAAGTTGGTGAAGAAATTACATAAGACTAAGGGACAATTTGATGTTCTGATTACGCATGACAAGGATGATTCGAGCCAACGGGGTTATGGCATGGCTGAGATCCGTGAGTTATTGGGTCAGGTCCCTTTCCTCTATCACTTTTATGGGCATACGGGAGAGCCTTTTAGCCAAAGTACGGACAGTAACGGTATTACACAATCGGTAAAGGTGAAGGAGTGTGAGTTTGAAGACAGTGGCATTTTGCCTCAGGGCTGTATGTTGATCTTGGAGAAAATGGATACAGGGGAGCTGCGATTGGAAGTGGTCGCTCAGAGTTTAACCAATAAGCTCAGCAAGTATAATTGGAGGTTTTGAAGATATGCCCCTTTCCTATTCGTTGCTGGTTTTGTGAGATGCCATGGGCTTTCTCATACGTCCTCTAGACATTTGAGTGTGATTGGGGTGTGGCTATGTAGCGATTATGGATTATATTTTTACACAAAATTTATTATAAATAACTATGAGGTTTTTAGTATTGCTTAGCTTAACGAGTCTTTTGATCCAGTTTCATACACTACCAGCTCAAGAAAAGATATATCTTGATAGTGAATGGAAAAAATGTAAACAAAAACGTGCTTGTTACTATCGGATTATTTTGGGTAAGGATGTGGCAGGAAACATAAAGTTGGAGGACTATTATATGGGTGGGACTCTGCAAATGTCTGGAACTTACTCGTCTTTGGAACCCGAGGTAAAGGATGGGCTCTTTAAGTATTATACAAAGACTGGGGTTCTGAAAAAGGAATGCTCTTACCTGAAAGATTCTCTTAATGGCGCTCACACACTCTGGAACACAAATGGAAAGCTACGGGAAAAGTCTAATTAACCTCAATTCGGGATAAGGAAAAACATATATTGCTTATATCTTTTTGTTTATGAGTATTTTAATTTA
>CAMFLX010000079.1 GCA_945957555.1 uncultured Cytophagales bacterium | reverse complement strand
CAGCCACATTTATATAATGACCACATGAAAGTGAAAATGAAAAAAGTAGCTCCTCACAAGTATGTATGGGAAGTGGCTATGAAAGTATTTACTAAAGACTATGTGGATGGTAGCAATACCAATAAAGCCACTATGCTACAGAAGGGTAAACAGATGGGATATGCTGTCTCTTTCAATGACAACGATGGTAACAATGTTCGTGAGAATTTTATAGGTTCAGTATGTATTCCTGGCCCAGACAGAAACCGTGGCTGGATTGATTCAGGAGTATTTGGTACCGTTATTTTAAAATGAGGTTTGAATACGCATTATAAAGGGTTGTCCTTTAATAAATAGATTTAATAGCAATGAAAATCAGTGGGTTTACCATCATCAGAAATGCCGTAAAATTGGATTACCCATTTATGGAATCCATAAAATCGGTGCTTCCAGTATGTGATGAATTTATTATCAGTATTGGGCAGTGCGACGATACCACTGAAATGTATTTGAGGACTATTGATGATCCTAAAATAAAGATCATTTATAGTCCTTGGAACTTGGAAAATAGGGTGGCTGGCACAGAGTTGGCTATTCAAACCAATATTGCCATGAAGCACATCACTGGCGATTGGGGTTTCTATATTCAAGCAGATGAAGTATTGCCTGATGGTTATGTAGATGTCGTAAAGTCAAATTGCGAAAAGTACCTGAATGATACCAAGGTCGAAGGGCTGGTATTTGAATACGTGCATTTTTATGGAAATTACAATTATGTGTGCGTAGGAAGAAATTGGTACAGGCGTGAAATTCGCATCATTAGAACTGGCATTGGGGTAGAATCGTATGCCGATGCTCAGGGCTTTAGGGTCAAAGGCCGCAAGCTCAACTCGAAAAAGATTGATGTGCCTATTTATCATTATGGTTACGTTCGTAAGCCAGAAGGGCACAAGAACAAGAACTTAGAAATGAGCAAGTTTTGGCACAGCGACGAAGAAATCAACAAACGATTTGATGCCTCGAAGCCGTTTATTTACGAAAATACCCAAACTTTGGTACCCTTTAAAGGAATACACCCTAAGATCATGGAGGCGAGGATTGCTGAGGTTGACTGGCAGTTTATCTATGATGCCAAGAGTGTAAAACGTAAATTCAAAAATGTGATTTTGGATAAGTATGAAGCTCTTACTGGTAGGCGCTTGTTTGAATTTAAAAACTATAAAATCATATAAGTTTGGTTTGATATTTAGGATAAATCTCTTTTAAAATTTAGGGCCGTCTTGTTGTAAGGCGGCCCTAATCATGTAAGCCTATTCTTCTACTTCTTCAACCTCCGCGATTGGAGCGTTTTTCTGAACGGATTCTATTCCGTTATCTCTTGAATCTTCAGTGGTGTACATTTGGCTAGAACCAATGATCTGACCATTTGTAGCTTTTAAGTTAAAGTGAAACTTGCCATTAGCAGCGGTCTTCTTCTCGAATTTGGAGTCGTCAGTGGCATTTTTCTGAACAGATTCCACACCATTAAGTGCGCTTGCTTTTTGCTTATAACCTTCACTAGTCAATATTACTTGACCATTGCCAGCCTTAAGTCTGAAATAATATTCACCGTTTTTTGCAGGGTAAACTTCAAATTTTGCCATTATTATTCTGTTTTAGTAATTATATGAAGATTGGAAATTTTGGATTAAAACTAATATTCGAACATGAAATTATCAAGGTTTTCTAAAGAAACTTTTAATAATTTGATGCAGTCCTCAACATCTTTTTTATTCACCATTTCTATTACTTGGTGAATATGGCGTGTTGGTATAGATATGGCTCCTGCGATGGACCCATTTTTGCCATTTCTCTGTAGTGCTGCAGTATCTGTATTGCCTCCTGTTAGTATTTCAGGTTGCCATTTGATTTTGTTTTTGTCAGCAAGAGACTTCATGTAACTAACCATACGGATGTCTGAGATTACAGAAGAATCCATGATCTTGATCGCAGCACCTTGCCCTAATCTGGTTACCATTTCCTGTTCTTTGGCGCCGGGTACATCGTATGCTATCGTGGTGTCAAGTGCTATCCCAAAGTCTGGGTTGATGTGATGCGCTGCTACAGCGGCGCCCCGACCACCCATTTCCTCCTGTACCGTAAATACGGCATATAGGTCATAAGGGATCTCTTCGACTTGTTTGAGCGTTTCTGCTAAGATAAATACGGAGACTCTATTGTCAAGCGATTTGCAATTGATGCATTGCCCCATTTCTATTAAGCTACGCTCCCTAGTAATAACATCTCCAATCTTGATGTATTGGTCTAGTTCTTCTTTAGCATAGCCTGTATCAATAAAATAGTCTGTAATCTTAGGTACCGCATTTCTTTCCTCTGGGCTCATTACGTGTATGGGTTTGCTCCCCATTACCCCAATGATATCTTTACTACCATGTATAATGACTCTCTGTGCCGTTAATGTTTTCGGGTCAAAACCTCCTAGCGTATGAAATCTCACAAAACCTTTTTCATCAATAGCTGTCACAATGAAACCTATTTCGTCAAGATGGGCAGCGACCATTACTTTTTTGTTTTGAGGGTTTCGATTTCCTCTTTTTATGGCTATAAGGTTGCCTACATTGTCTATGCGACACTCATCTACATATTGAGAAATATTGTTTTTGACATATTCCCTAATGTTGTGCTCATGTCCTGGAGCGCCTGGTATTTCGCAAATCTTTGAAAAGAAACTGATATTCATGATCTAAAAAAGTACAATTTTAAAAAACATTCATCTAAAGTACGACAATCTTACCAGTCTTGTTTTATAATCTTAAAGCTTTGAGAACTTTGTTCTGTTTTGATCTTAAAAATAAAGAAACTACTTGTATGGCTTGCAATGTCTATTTGAGAAGTTCCTATATTGCTGTTTCTTGTGCTTATGAGCTGTCCTGTGCTATTGTATACTTCCACTTCGTATTTTGAGTCGCAAGTTACATTTACAGTTCCGTTACTGATTGTTGGGAATACTTTTACAGTAGCATTGTTTTGGTCACTATCAACAACAGACAACGGACTATCGGTCATATTGATGTCATCGATAAACAATGAGTTTTCAATGTCGGAGAGATTTCTTAAAATCAGTCTTGCTTTTTTACCTTCAAATGCAGAAAGATCTACAGATACGTTTTTCCAATCATTTGCAGTGGGAATAAACTGATCAGCCCAAAAATAGGGGTCGCCACCTGTAGTGAAGTCTTTGCCATAACCTTCGAAAATCTGTGTCGGGTTTCCGCCACAGTCAACATCTAGAAAAATTCGCAAAGTGTCGGAGAAATCCCTAGTGTCAGTACCCAGCTGTGTATATAGCTTATAAGCATATTTAAAGTTAAGACTTGCATTCTGTTGTATGTAAAACAGGGGTCCTACGATGTCGTCTATTTCCCCGTTTTTGGTACCGTTGGTATTATCAGCAAATATGGAGTAATTACCACTCGCCGAAGCTAAGTTTGTTCTTTGCCATTCTAGTGAATAATTGTAGTTTACAATAGTCCAGTTTTGTGCAAAGGTATTTATGTTTTCAAAGTCTTCAGTAAATGGAAGGTTGATGGCCTTCCGTATAGAAATGGCTTTATGCAATTCGTTTTTTGTAGTATCATTATCTGCATTTCCATTTACTTTTATGATTTTAACATAGAAATCATTTAAGCCAAATGCCAAATTGATAGGGTTTAAAGTAATAGAATTACTACTACCTGAAGCAAGAGATCCTGACCACGTATATTTATTGATATTATTTGGGGTGCCGTATTCTAGCTCTAGTGAATTTGCTGTATTCGATCCTATGTTGATAAAGTCTAATGTGGGGGTAAACGAAGGGTCACAAAGATCTGTTTTGCTATTTGTAATTTGCTTTAGAGCAATATTATCATTAATCAATACAGGGGCCGTACAGCCTTTAGAACTGAAAATGGCACTTCTATAGGTATTTAAATGATACCACATTCTGTTTTTCTGGCCCATGGTGAACATGTACATGCATTTGTCATCTACATAGTCCATAAAATTCATGGTCATATCGTTCTGCTCTGGAGTTTCAGTACATGAGTTTTTAGTACTTGGGCAACCATAGGTAGATTCGGAAGTTGGTGGTGTATCACAAACCAAATCTCCTTTGGTAGTACATGTATTGGAGTTGGTGCCCACACAGCCATCTTGGAAGGTGTGGTATAGGCCCAGCCAGTGCCCAATCTCGTGAGTGGCTGTCCGTCCTAGGTTGTTGCTTGCGTTCAGTGAGCCTATGGTCCCAAAATACTTATACCCTATAACTACCCCATCGGTGGATTTGCCGTCTTGAGGGAAAGAAGAATAGCCTAAGATGGTTGACGATGCCGAAGAGGTAATTGCAGGAACTACCCAAAGGTTTAAGTAATTATCTGGGTTCCAGCCGTCTTTACCCCCTGTCAAGTTTGATTTCGCGTCATCGAGATTGTTTGAAAAAGATGTTTTTGAAGTTGCTGTCCTGGTGATACCGTTTGTAGGGAGCCCATAGGGGTCTTGTTGGGCCAAACAGAACTGAATTTCGCAATCGGCAATCACCGAGCTGAATTCAGAGGGTACATTAGTGGCATCTGCGTTAAGCTTTCTATAGTCTTTGTTTAATACATCAATTTGTGATTGTATCTGTTGATCGCTAATGTTTTGGTTAACGGTATTGTAAAGCACATGAACTACAACAGGAATGGTTATAATGGTGTTGGCCCTATCAGTTCTTACCGAACTCTTAAATGACGTTAGGTCAAGTCCGGCTGTTTTATCTTTACTTCTTATGTTTTTCCAATAGTTATCACTACCGCAGCTACGTGTTTGAGATAATACTGTGAATTGATTTACTAGGAGTATAATCAAGGTTGTGGAGACTAGCCTGTTAGCGAACATAGAGCGTTAATCGTTGTTTATTTGTTGTTTTTATGTTTTTATTTCCTCGTAAATATATAATATTTGCAAAGAAAAAAAAATTTAAGATTATGAGTTTATTAGTCGTTGGTTCAGTAGCGTTCGATTCTATTTCTACACCTTTTGGTAATTCGGATAAGATAGTAGGGGGGGCTGCAACCTATATATCACTTTCTGCATCAAATTTTACTCAAAATATAAAACTTGTTGGCGTAGTAGGTGGGGATTTTCCTAAGGATTATATCAAACTATTGCAGGATAGGGGAGTAGACACTAATGGCTTGCAAATCAAGGAATCGGAGAAAACCTTTTTTTGGGCTGGCAAATACCACAACGATATGAATCATCGTGATACATTGGTGACGGAATTGAATGTTTTGGGTGATTTTGACCCAATTCTTCCAGAGTCATACCAAGATTGTGAATATTTGATGTTGGGCAATCTTGCGCCGAAGGTCCAAAGCACGGTTATCAGTAGATTGGCGAAGAGACCCAAGCTGATCATGATGGATACTATGAATTTTTGGATGGAGATTGCTATGGATGACCTGAAGGAGACGATTTCTATGGTGGATGTGCTTTGCATCAATGACGAAGAAGCTAGACTATTTACTAAAGAATATTCACTAGTAAAGGCCGCAAAACAGATATTAGCACTAGGGGTAAAAACTTTGATTATTAAGAAAGGTGAGCATGGAGCTTTGTTGTTTAACAAAGATGAAGTGTTTTTTGCACCAGCATTGCCAATTGAGGATGTATTCGATCCGACAGGTGCTGGAGATACCTTTGCGGGAGGATTTATCGGTTATATAGCTCAAACAGGTGATATTTCCTTTGCCAATATGAAGAGGGCTATTATACATGGTTCTGCCATGGCTTCGTACTGTGTAGAAAAATTTGGGACTCAAAGATTACTAGAACTCACTGATGTGGAGATAGAAAAAAGGATTGGTCAATTTGTTGATTTAGTGAAGTTTGACGTTCTAGTTGCTAAAATTTAAAATAAAGTATCCATTTTGTTTGTTAAGTATTAATTACTAATTTCGTGTTGTATAACATTATTGTCGAAATTTCGTAAAACCCTTTAATAAACTTATTCATTATGGATACTACATCGTTAAATCAGAAGCTTCTAGGCATTTCTAATGTGATAGTGAACAAGTTTTCATTGTCTCCATCATTTTCTCATCTTATTGTAAAAAGTGCTAAGATGGCTTTGAGGGCGGTAACGCTTAAGGAGTACAAGGATGGTCACTTGGATGAGATGATTAGGGTGCTGAGGAGTGCAACTAAACTGGAAGAAGATGAGATCGTGCGTGAGTTGAATTATGAATTTGCTTGGGCTTTGACACAAAAGACGATCATTCCTGTTTTACAAGCGGATGCGATTTCAAAATCATATTTTCCGATCATGTTACAAGAAATAGCCGATTCGCTTTATATTCATAACATAGACGCTTTGTTGGAATATTTGGAAATCGAACATTCTGTTTCAAACAAAACGGCTCAGAAAAGGCAAGACGGTATGGAATCGGCCAAGAGGGAATTTATGGATGAATTTGATAAAATGAAAATGGTTGGTTAATCATATTCATTTCTATAAATAAAAAAGGGAGACTTACATCTCCCTTTTTTATTTTGCTAGGATAAATATCGAATCGTTTACAAACAGAAAGGGGGCATTTGCCCCCTTTCTGTTTGTAAATTTTGTTCTAACAAAATGATTATTTAGCAATATGCTCGATCAAGTTCACAAGTTTGTTTGAATAACCCCACTCGTTGTCGTACCAAGATACAAGTTTTACGAAGTTTGGAGAAAGAGCAATACCTGCATTAGCATCAAAGATAGAAGTTCTAGCATCACCTAAGAAGTCGTTAGAAACCACCTCGTCTTCAGTATAGCCAAGAATACCTTTCATCTCATTTTCAGAAGCTTTTTTGATAACCGCTTTGATCTCCTCATAAGAAGCGCCTTTTTCGATTCTTACTGTTAGGTCGACCACAGAAACGTCTGGAGTAGGAACACGGAATGCCATACCAGTCAATTTGCCTTTCAATTCAGGAATTACCAAGCCTACAGCTTTAGCGGCACCCGTAGAAGAAGGTATGATGTTTTGGTAAGCACCACGACCACCTCTCCAATCTTTAACAGAAGGGCCGTCTACCGTTTTTTGTGTTGCAGTTACTGCGTGTACAGTGGTCATAAGACCTTCAACGATTTTAAAGTTGTCGTTGATTACTTTAGCCAAAGGAGCCAAACAGTTGGTCGTACATGAAGCATTAGAAACGATAGTTTGCTCTGGTTTGTAAGAAAGGTGATTCACTCCCATCACAAAAGTAGGGGTATCATCTTTAGCAGGAGCCGACATTACTACTTTTTTGGCACCAGCTTGGATATGTTTAATTGCTGTGTCTTGAGTCAAGAAAAGACCAGTTGATTCAACGATATAGTCAGCACCTATTTCTCCCCACTTTAAGTTTGCAGGATCTTTTTCTGCAGTTACTCTTATTGATTTGCCATTTACGACTAATTTGCCATCAGCTACTGATACAGTTCCTTTGAACAGGCCTTGTGTAGAATCATATTTAAGCATGTAAGCCATATAGTCTACATCGATAAGGTCGTTGATACCAACTACTTCAATGTTTGGGTTTTCTGCCGCAGCACGGAACACTAGTCTACCAATGCGACCAAAACCATTAATCCCTACTTTAATTTTTGACATTTTTACTAAAAGTTTTGAAGTTTAAAAATAACTATCGTGAAAGATAGTGACATTTTTGAGCGGACTAATTTCTCTCTTTTTTTTGACACTATCAAGCGATATCGTTATCGTAGAATTTTTTTTCTTTTTTTTTAGAACAAATATTGTGTTTGTGAAAAATATGAGTACATTTGCAATCCAAATTCAGATATACGGTCTGGAGTACAAATAAACGGTGCTATCGTCTAGGGGTTAGGACGTCAGGTTTTCATCCTGGTAACCGGGGTTCGATTCCCCGTAGCACTACTCGGTAAAGCCTCAGAAGGAATTCTGAGGCTTTTTATTTTACTGCGATGTAATCACCTCTCTCTACCGTCCTTGTTACAAAGGAGGACGATTGGGATTCGACTTTTGAATAATTAGGCCTAAAGTATAAAGCTCCCAACGCAAGTTGTGAGCTTTTATGTTTTACAAGGTTTTAGGCTCCGAATATCTTCTTCTCTACAAGCAAATCAGCCTCTTTGGTTATCAAGATGGCTTATTTGCTTTAGTCCAAAACAAAAACTTTTCTCGAGGAGTTATCCATACGGTTTTAGGAGGGAGCGTCCCTTCGTCAATTGACATCATAAATATTATCAATATGAAAACATCTAAGTGCTCATTAGCTATTATCGCATTCATTGCCACACAAGTATTAAGCTCTTGTGAGGTTATTGGTGGGATTTTTAAAGCCGGAATGGGCTTTGGTATTTTCTTGGTTATGGCCGTTTTGGCATTAATAGTTTTTCTAGTCGTACGGTTTTCGAGATCAAAATAGAATGGCTTATGGTTAAAGCAACGACACATAAATTCCGTTTTTCAAAGAAGACTAAGATCGTCATCATAGCGATTATTCTGTTATTGATTGTTATCAGGATTCTTTTGCCCTATGTGGTGTTATATTTTGCAAATGAACGCTTGGCAAAGGTTCATGGCTACTATGGACACATCGATGACATTGATATCGCACTGTATAGGGGGGCTTATGGGGTTAATGATATTTATTTGAATAAAGTGGATACGGTTACCCGAAAACAAACTGATTTCTTCAAAGCCGAAAACATAGATTTGTCTGTGGAGTGGAAAGCCTTGTTAGACGGTTCCATTGTGGGAGAGTTGGTGTTTAACGAGCCTAATCTGGTCTTTACAAAAGATAAGGCCGAGCTTAGAGATGTTAAGAAAGACACCAGTGATTTTCGCAAGGTGCTGAAAGATTTCATGCCGCTCAAAATCAATAGATTTGAGATCAACAAAGGAAGCTTACATTATGCCGACCATACGTCGAAGCCTAAGGTGGATGTTGCACTTCGGAATATGTATGTATTGGCGACCAATCTAACGAATACTACTGATTCAAAGGTGTTGTTGCCTTCCATGGTCACGGCAAGTGCCCATGCTTACGAAGGAAGTATGGTTTTAAATATGATGTTGAACCCACTTGAAACCACACCCACGTTTGACCTCAATTGTGAAATCAAAAATACCAACCTAGTTTTGTTGAACGACTTCTTTCAGGCGTATGGCAAGGTAGATGTGAACAGAGGCAGCTTTGGACTGTACACAGAATTTGCTTCAAAGAATGGGCAGTTTAGCGGATATGTGAAGCCGATCATCAAAGATTTGGATGTTTTGGGTCCTGAGGATAGAAAGGATACCTTCCTGCAAAAGGTATGGGAAGGTCTTGTAGGCACGGGCGGGGTTGCCCTTAAAAATCAAAGGAAAGACCAGATCGCCACCAAAGTTGAAATCGACGGCAAATATAACGACCCAAAGATTCACTCCTTAGAGGCTGTGCTAAAGATATTGACAAATGCATTCATTCAAGCGATTAATCCGAGCATTGATAACCAGATCAGTATCACAAGTGTTGGTGTGGAGAAGAAAGAAGACAAAAGGAACATTATCCAAAAGATTTTTAAGCCGAACAAATGAGGTGAATGTGTTACGTGGGACGTGTTACGTATAATGTGTAACGTAATATGCTTACATGATTTGTGGCCGGTTTTCAACCGATGGTATGTTTTAAAAGAATATCAAGATGTTGCCATGAATTGTTCTCCACAATTTGTGAAGTACAGGTTGTAACAGATGGTTACTCGCCTACGAAATAAGTTATAGACTATATACTAAATAATATTCAATACTAGCCAGACAAAACTTCCATACTCCTTATTTTTACCTATTGCATTTTATATTTTTTAATAACTTTGTGGCCGTTTACTAAACGATCCATTTTTTTGAATCCTCATGTTCTGGAACTCGGGCATTACTTCATACCATAAAACGCCTACTTTTAAAAGATTGGCTGTTTTTATACTGCTGTTTGCAGTGTATGTATTTGCCATCATATATACACAAGAGCATTATTGTAACATAGATTTTGAAGTGCCTCATTACATGATGTATATCCTCGGATATGTGATCATGATCTTTTTTTACTTTAGGCTTAACAATTCATACTATAGGTGGTACGAGGGGCGTAAGGCATTGAGCTACCTTACGGCAAACTCCGAAACCTTCATGATTAAGTTGAGGTCTTACTTACCTTCTTATGACAAGGATGGTTTGAAGTTTATGCAAAAGATGACTATGAACTATATGGTGGCCGTGAAGATGCATTTGCGTAATAAAGGCAATCTGGAGGAGTTGGAAGAGGTGTATCCTGGGTTCAAAGAGTCTTTGAAAGGGGTGTTGAATGTGCCTAACGCCCTTACTAAAATCATGCACCAGCGGGTGAATGAATGGTACAAGTCTCAGTATATTACCAAATATGAATATTGGGAACTGAATAGGCACATAGAGAAGTCGAATATAAACTTCGAGGCCTGTGACGCCATTCGTACCACCAAAACCACAAAATCATACATAGCACACGTGCGTATGTTTTTGGTGCTGTTTACCCTCTGTTTGCCCTTTGGTTTTAAAGAAGAACTAGAATATTGGATGATCCCCGTACTTGCGATCATCATGTATGGATACTTTGGTTGTGATGTAATGAGTGAGGAAGTTGAAAATCCTTTTGGCAATGATCAAAACGATTTACCCCTTGAGGTCATCTGCCACGACGTAGACCAGTGTTTAAATCAAGTAGTTAAAAGTTAAGTGATCCGTATGCGTAATAAGTCCCTTTGGTTGGCAGTCCTTTTTGATTTTCACAAAACAAAAACCCTAAGGACACTGCTCTTTAGTGTGTTGTTGGCTGGGGCATATGCCTTTGCCGTGGATTACCTTGAGGAGAGTGTCTTACATATAGATTTCAAGCCACCATCTTATATCTATTCCATTTTGGGGATCATCCTGGGTTTGTTGTTGGTGTTTAGAACCAATACGGCATACGACCGCTGGTGGGAGGGACGCAAGCTGCTCAGTAAGTTGGGGTACAACTGGAAGACCTTGGCGATCAAGATCAACTCCTTCTTGCCTGAACACGACAAGGAGAACCGTGAGTTTTTTTATAAAATGATCAGTAACCATGCTTATTCCCTTAAGGAACACCTTAGAGATGGTATGGACTATAGTGAAATAGAGGAAATAGAGCCAGGGTTTATCCAAAACACTAAAGACAAGAAATTATACCATGTGCCTACTTACTTTTTGACGCTCATTAGTGACCGCATCACCAAGCTTTACCGCCATAGTGTGATCACCGACATGCAGTTTTTGGAGCTCAGCAAGCATATAGACGATGCCAACGAGGTTATCAGCAGTTGTGAGCGTATACATACCACACCGATTCCGTTTTCGTATGCCATACATTTGAAAAAGTTCTTGATGATCTATATGCTCATCTTGCCATTTGGCTTTATTCACGATCTGGGCTATTGGTGCGTGGCTATCGTGATGTTGATCTTCTATGCGATGGTCGGGCTAGACGTCATAGGGGAGGAGATCGAGGATCCCTTTGGGCAGGATGAAAACGATCTACCCTTTGACAAGATCTGTAAGTCACTCAAATACGCTGTAAAGGAAATCCTCAAGGTAAAATAATTCAAGCATTTCATTTTGATAAATATGTCAGTACAAAAAGATATTAAATATGGGCTAATGGCTCTGTTGGCCCTATTAGTTGCTTCTTGCAGCAATCCTCTAGATCAGCCTTATAAGAAGGAAACGGTTGATAAGGATTTCAAACGAATCGTGGATATGGAAAAGATCAGCGCTGCGGATGAAAAGATGATGGCGGAGTTTATGGTGAAACATGACCTGATAGACGAGTCTGTATTGGAGTTGGGCGCTAGCTATAGAGATATACTGGAGCAGGCCAAAAAGGAACAAGCGAGTGCAAGCAAGGTGCCGTTGGTCAATAAAGACTCGGTACGTAATCAGGGTACATTAGAAAAATTGCACAAATCGGTGACGGTTTCGTTTGACGACTCTAGCATGCTGGTGAAAGACAATAAGCTTACTTGTACCTATGTGATCAAAAACAATAGCGGTAAACACATCAGGTCTTTTGTAGGGGATATCATCTTAAAAGATGTGTTTGGCAATGAATATAAATCGTCGAGACTGCATTATTTCAAACACATGAAAGAAAGTGAGGAAGTAAAGGAGGTTTTCAATATAGAACTGAGCCCTAAGAACAAAAATGATGTATTGGTCCTAGAGGGCCACTACTACTTTACCTGCGAATGGGCGCCTGAGGCTATTTTGTTTGAAGATGGCGAGCTGGTAAATAAGTTGAGGGTAAAGAGTAGGGAGTAAAGGGTAAAGAGCCCAAGGCTTGAAGCCCAAGGCCTAAAGCATTAGGCTTTACGCTTCACATTACACGTTAAACATACCACATCTCAAGTACAAAAAAACTTCCCCCAATCCTTAAGTTTTTATTTTGTCATCTTTTATCAATTTCTGTGTATTGTCTACCTAGTGAATTCAATTTGAAACTAAAGCAAAGAAAGGTAGATTTTAAGAGTGCTACCTTTCTTTACTTTATAAACTATTACTTTACAATCGATAGTTTTTCTGCGTTGATCGTTCCGTTTTGGTGAATTGTCTTCACTAAGTACATGCCGTTGGAAAGGCCGATAACATTTATTTTACTTTCGATAGACTGCAATACCTCCTCGCCAAAGGCATTGTAGACGATAGCTTCCTTAACGTCTTTGGATAGCTGTACCCAATCTTGGGCTGGGTTGGGATAAAGCGTCTCAGCATTTGAAATTATATTTTCGTCCACTCCCACCCAAGTGGGCATTTTGTCAACCAAGGTGTTGCAGACGCTATTGGTAAAGATAGGTTTGTCTCCATCAAGGTATATTGCCACCTTGTTGCACACGACTGTGTTGTCGGCCACCTCAGATTTAGGCCTGATCCTGTAGCTCACATGACCTGGCGGCCAATTATAATCATCTTTAGATAAATTAATGTTGTTGAAGTAGAAGCTCAGGATTCCACTTTTAGAAAGTTCTATACTGACCGCGTGCGAAGCATCTAGCAGTTCAAAGGTGCTTGGGTCTAAGTCACTGCTCAAGGTGTCGATGATTAGAATGTTATTAATCCTATCCCTTGATGTCGTATTCTTAAACCTTATGAGGTATTTCAAGGGATTTTTTCGCAATGTATAGGCTTCCTTTTCTAAACCTATAGGCGTTACGCTCTTGATGTAAGAGACTGGGGATTTGGAGCATTTGACAATTGTCTGCACACTGTCCATCTTCATAGAATCCAACACATTGTTGGTATAAAATTCTGTGATGGTTTTGAAGCCAGCAGGTCGGCCTCCAAATCCAGTCCATTGAATGTCATATTGATCATATGTATGTACATCTGGGTATGTAAACACAAACTCTTTCTGCACAAGCGGCAAATCTCCTTTAAAGAGCTTCAGGTTTTGTGGAATGAGACGAACCACGACCTTTTCTTTCGATGCTACTCCTTTATTCCGTAACCAAAAAAAGCCACGAGTGGTGGTGTCGCATCGAGTAATGGGTAGTCCAAGGGTAAAAACGATTTTAGGTTTTTCGTCTTTGAGCTTTACCCCTATGTAACCCCTGGGTTTCTCGATCTTAATGGAGCTGAAAAGCGAGGAATCCGCCACACTTACCGTGTAGTCGATCCCTGGTTCTGCCTTGAACGTGTAATTGCCATTGTCATCGGTAAACAACAGCCTTTCCGAAGGACTTACCTTCAAGGCGATGTTGGCATATCCTCTTTCTAATGCGTATTGAATTCCGTCAGCATTGTCGTCGTAAAACACGTTACCTTCAACAAATCCCTTTATATGAGCCCTTCGTGCTATGGCACAGGAAGAGTCCAAATCCGGAGCAGAATTAGAAACCCATAGATAGTCTTTGTCGGCAACGATACGATAGACGCTGGTAGAACACTTGTCACTTTTAAATGATACTTCAGACCACACAGTGGGGTCCTTTAGCTGATATAAGGACTCCGAAAATTGATCATATAAATAAAGATATACATGTCCTTTATCAACATAACCTGTAGTTATTAGTCCAACTGTACTAGTATGAATTAAGGATACGCCAAGCTTCATGCTTTGGTGCCATGTGATCCCATTTTTCCAGGTAAACACTTCTAAGCTTTGTAGTATATTTTTAGGTGGAATATTAAAATAGACGAGCATCAGAGTAGAATCTTCTTGCAAATTGACATAGTCTAAATAAAGGCTACCTTGTACAGGAATAATAGATGTCTGGCCATTGTCTGTAACCTCTACAGTTGAACCAAAATTGACAGAAACAGTGTAGCCATTTTTAGAATAAGTCCTTAACTGCCCAGTTGAATTGTCTGGTTCCATGTTGGGATGTGATACCTCATTCCACTTGAAGAACTCGAAGTCTCTATGTTGGGCTACCAAGCTTCCCCAAAGAAGGAAGACGAAAAGCAAGAATGTTTTTTTCATAGTTTTTAAATTACTTATTGTCTAATACGTTTGTAATATACAAATTTTCATTGGTTGGAAAATTGGCAATTTACAAACGTAAGCATTTTTAGATCTTTTGGTTTGTAAACCAATTGATTAGGTTTTTAGGGATTTGTGAATGTCAATTTTTTATAGATTTGGTGTTGAGTGTTATATATACAGAAAACAAATAAGTCAAGGGTTTGTGTTTTATCTCATTCTCCTAGCTTACGGTAAAAGGACTTTTTACATTTTGAAATTAAAAATTTTGTTTATCCTTTTGGGCTATTTAAATAATAGCTAAATTAGATTTAGATTTTAGAAGAATGCCCAAGGGCGGTTGCGAACATTGAGTTGTGAATGTCGTCTGTAAGAGTGCAACTCCAGCAGGCGGCTTGTGATCGTTAAGACCAAAGAATGATGTCAGCGTGATACCATGTATGTCATTTAATACTTACGATGTGATAGTTGAGAATACCTAATGTATGCATCCCAAAACTTGCGCGATTGCCCAGAGCCTTCCGGAGCACGACGCGATTTGCCACATAAACCCTAGGATAGATGATGTGGATCTTCCGTACAGGCCGATGAACGCCCAAAGCAAGCACGCAAAGCTTTGAAATTGCCATGTAGTTCGTGGAAAATGCCGTGTAGATCTCGGAAAATGCCACATAGTTCATGGAAAATGCCATGTAGATCTCGGAAAATGCCATGTAGTTCGTGGAAAATGCCGTGTAGATCTCGGAAAATGCCATGTAGTTCGTGGAAAATGCCATGTAGATCTCGGAAAATGCCGTGTAGTTCTCGGAAAATGCCATGTAGTTCATGGGAAATGCCATGTAGATCTCGGAAAATGCCATGTAGTTCGTGGAAAATGCCGTGTAGATCTCGGAAAATGCCATGTAGTTCATGGAAAATGCCGTGTAGATCACGGAAAATGCCATGTAATTCATGGGAAATGCCGTGTAGTTCATGGGTGATTTTGTGAGCTATTGACATGGTCAGCGGTTGAAAAAGCCTTATAAACCCTATTTGGCCTATTCTTCCCTAAAATCAGATCGACGATACTAAAATCATTAGGGTCTTCGTTGGTATAAAATCAATGTCAAACAATTTTAAAAGGAAAGTCTTATGAACAAAAATGAAATCGCAAAAAACAAAATGTACAAGACCGTAATAGCTTTACTTGATGAAAAGATAAATTCATTCACGGGCTATACCCGATTCGTACAGGAGATTGGCACCTTCAAAGGCTACAACCATACTTTGGACGGGCTCATTAAGGCGCAAAACAAGTCGAGTACAGGTGAGACGGAGGCCAAGAACAATGCGATGGAGGCACTGTCGATCAAGGCCGTTAAGCTTGCGCGCAAGGCACTCATATATGCGCAGGATATCAACGATCCCGTACTTCAAAACCTCTTTGACATCAGGGCCAAAGACCTCAAGTCCCCAGAGGTCATCATGCTGGCGGATATTGATGAGATCTGTACCGTGCTTCAAGGCATTGATCCTGCGGCTTTGGCCGATCATGCCATCACGCCTGAAGACCTCAAGGTGTTCCGAGAGGAGATCGAAAAGGTCAAGAAAAACAGTACCTCGACCAATACTGTGCAGAACACAACAGAAACGGCTACCGTGGGTCTGAAGGCATGTATGAAAAACATGGATGCGAGCTTGTACAAGATGGACGACATGATAGAGTCGCACTATGAAGACAGCCAGCCGCTTTTGGTGGAGGAGTACTTCAAGAGCCGCGGTATAGACAGCCCTGCGGTGCGCCACTCGGGCTATCACTTTGTGTTTACCGATGTGGCCACGCACCAAGTGGTGGAGGGCGTACAGGTGAGCATCAAGGACCAGAACAAGGCAGCGGTGTCCGACATCCACGGCGATGCGAGGCTCATCGCCATCAAGTCGGGTACCTACCACGTGGAGGTCACAGCCAAGAGTTATGCGCCACAAAGCCTCACCCTCACGGTGATCAGGGGCAAGATTCTTGACATGGATGTGGCGCTGGAGAGGGCTTAGAGTTTAGAGTTTAGAGTAATGAGTAAAGACGCAGGGATTTTACTCAACACTTAAAACGTCACACGTACCACGTTACACGTGTAACGTAAAAAAGGGCTTTCGCTTTCGGGCTGGGCCCTTTTTGAGTTTAGAGTGGAGGGTAAAGAGGGCCTAAGGCTTGAAGCATTTGGCTCTGGGCTTTTAGCTTTAAGCCTCATGTAACACATACAACGTCACACATAGGACATCTCACGTAAATTTCCAACATCTATTATCATTTTTGGACGATACTTGTTAAGTTTGTAGTATTTAGATCCTTCTAGGATGGCTTTCAATGATTACGGAATCAAGAAGGCCTTGAACTTTGGTTGGAATGTAGAAGATCAAAAAGCTAGTGAATTAGTATAAGTTTTTGTGGGAAATGAGTAAATTACTCGAATTAAGTCTTTGGAGATCATAAATGATGGATCGTTTTATCAGTCGTATTTATATAGATAATTTCAAATCAATCAGATCATGTGAAATACGTGATTGCAAGAGAATTAATCTTTTTATCGGGAAGCCCAATGTAGGTAAGTCCAATATTCTTGAGGCATTATCTGTTTTTTCCTTGCCTTACTTAAAGGAGAATACTTCTAAAAAGTTTACCAATCTTGTTCGCTTGGAAAACGAGGCTGAATTGTTTTATCAAGGCAACTGGGAAGGAAAAGCAAAAATTGAGACGAATATTCTTAGTTGTGATATAGTGTATAGCCCCAAGGAAGGCTTATTTGCCCATATTCAAAGTGGGGGAGATACGTATCAAGCCAAAGTAGATGAAAAATTAAATGTAAAGTCACTTTCGACCAAAAGTTTTCCCGAGACAAGAATTAAGAAATATACTTATAAGCATGACATTGTAAACAAAAAGGGCCATTCGAAATATTTAATCTCGCCGTATGGTTCTAACCTGATGTCGATCATAGAGAACTATCATGAATTGAAATCGGACGTGATTGACTATTTTAAGGAATATGGGCTTGAGATTATATTTGATAAGGCGAGCCAAACTATTAAGATACTTCAGTCCAAGGGTAAGGACATGTTCTTAATCCCGTACAATTCCATTGCGGATACTTTGCAGAGGATTATTTTTTATAAGGCTGCTATAGTTTCTAATCAAGACAGTGTATTGCTCTTTGAGGAGCCTGAGGCGCATTCTTTCCCTCCATTTATGACGCATCTTACTCAAGAGATGATCTATCATAAGGACAATCAATATTTCATAGCTACGCATAGTCCTTTTATCTTGAACGACTTGCTTGAAAATGCTCATGATGAACTTGCTGTATATATCGTGAACTATAAAGAAGGTTCTACACAAGTTAGGCCTTTGAACAAAGAGGAATTGCATGAGGCATACCAAAAAGGGATAGACTTGTTTACTAACAACGAAATGTATATATAAAATGGACCTTTCTATCATACCTGAATGCTATGTTGATACTAATCTGATTGAGACCATTGTACCCCCAAAACGAAGGGGTGGACAGCAAGGCTATAATCACCAAAAGGGATGCGGAACGGTGACCTCAAGAATGCAAAAGGAATTCAAAGATCAGTTTGCGTTGGGGATCATCGATAAAGACAAACATCAAGTCGATTATTTGAAGGAATTTACTGAGGTGATCACTATAGGTTCTTTGATTCTTCATAAACATAGGAGTAGGCATCATTACATTATTCAGATTTATCCTGCCATTGAGAGATTTATGCAGCAATGTGCTGCTTCTGTTGGAGTTGCTTTGGCAGACTTTGGCTTGCCCGAAGACTTTGACCTATTAAAAAAGAAATCTAAAAACATCAATAGCAAAGAAGACCCTAAATTTAGAGAGCTCTTTAAAAAGCTTAAAAAGGAAGGTGCTGTAGATGTCTTAAGATTAGCCCAATGGGTAGAATACCTGAAAGAAACTAACTATAAGGCTGATATGGAGGTGTTGAAGGTGATGTGATCAAATAAGATATTCATCATCAAAACATTTTTTCTGTTCGAATATCTTCAATCGGATGACGTAAAATATGAGATATTTGAGAGCCAGTGCCGAAGTATTGGCATTTTCCGAAACGGATTCTCTTCAATGCTTTGGCTATTTGGTTTCAACAAAGCTTTTTTGATTTATAAGAAATAATAGAATGAAAAACAACCCTGTAGGAGTTGAATATTAATAGACGTGGGTAGCAACCCACGGAAAACTATGCATCGCAACCCTGAAGGGGTTGAGCTATGGGGTGCGGGGGCACCGCTAAACTATTTGTGATTTGTCGTTTGGCTTACAATTTCATTTTTAGGAAGGTGGTATCTTTGCTGTAATAAAAAAACCGTTGGACGTTGGATTGACATGGCGATACTGAAACAATTTCATGGGGACGGGAAAGCTCAAAAAGTTGAGATCAAGGCTTATGAAGAAACTTATAGGGCATATATGGTTGATGTGTGGGAAAAGTCGGTACGTGCCACTCATACCTTCGTATCTGAGGAGGACATCAAAATCTTCAAGGCCATAGTAAAGGATATAGACTTTCAGCTCTTTTCTGTCTATTGTATATTCATCGGTGATCGTTTGGTTGGCTTTATTGGTGTTGGGGACCTAAGCATAGAGATGTTGTTTTTAGATCCAGATTATATAGGTCAAGGTTTTGGTCAGAAGCTGATGCTTTTGGCCTTAAATGAGCACAAAGCCAATAGGGTGGAGGTGAACGAGCAAAATTTGAATGCGGTAAATTTTTATAAAAAATTTGGCTTCAAGGTTTACGAGAGATCAGAAACGGATTCGGAGGGAAAAGTGTATCCAATTTTAAAAATGAAACTGTAAAGAATATGACTGCAACACTATGGGCTGAAATGTTGATAAGGCCACTTGCTGATACAGAACCCATACCTTATGGCTTATTGCTCGATGCCGATCCTTCCAAAGAACTTGTAGATCTGTATTTGGCGCAGTCGGAAGCTTATGTGGTTGAGTATAGGAATGCTGTCATCGGTATATACCTACTTTGTCCAGTGGGGCCAGAAAGTATGGAAATTAAGAACATAGCTGTTGCAGTAGGTTTTCAGGCTAAGGGTATTGGACAATGGATGTTGTATGATGCCATGGAAAAGGCCAAGCAAAGGGCTTGCAATGAAATTTTGATAGGTACTTCAAGTACTAGTATTGGCCCTTTGTACTTGTATCAAAAAGTGGGTTTTGAGGTGAGCCATATCATTCATAATTTTTTCTTAGAGCATTATTCTGAGCCTTTGTTTGATCATGGACTTCATTGTAAGCATATGATAGTGTTGAAGAAGGTGATTTGAGAATTTTGAGTAAGGAAGCTTAAAGCATGATGCTCAAGGCATAAAGCATTTGGCTAGCCCAGAATATAAGTGGCCTCACGGGACTTTGTTAAACCCAGAATACGCATTTGGGGGGTTGGGCGAGACGGAATGGTACAAAAAAGTCATGAGACACGGAGTTTTTCTGAG
>CAMFLX010000078.1 GCA_945957555.1 uncultured Cytophagales bacterium | reverse complement strand
GGATTAAACATAGCAACATCATATCCTCATATCTTGGCGAGTTATCTTAAGGAAAAAAGAGTTCATGCTCATATACATGAGATCAGTGGGTCGGTAGAAATTGCCCCCAATATAGGACTTGCAGAAGCAATATGTGACTTGGTAAGCTCGGGAAGCACGCTAATAAGTAACGGACTCAAAGAAACCGATGTGGTTCTGCAGTCACAAGCGGTAATGATTTCTAACAAAAACATTATTCCTTCGAAACAGGCAATTATAGATCAACTTATCTTCAGAATTAAGGCTGTACAACGTGCCAAGAGCAAGAAATACATCATGTTGAATTTCCCTGATACATCTAAAGATACCATAATCTCAATACTGCCTGGTGTTAAAAGTCCGACCATTATGCCTTTAGCCATACAAGGTTGGAGCTCCCTCCATTCTGTAGTAAACGAAGACGATTTTTGGGAAGTCATAGAGAAATTGAAGGAAGCTGGCGCGGAAGGCATTTTAGTGCTTCCTATCGAAAAAATCATTACTTAACATGAACTTTTCTCAAAAACATGGAAATAAACGTGATGAGATCCTTTTGTTAAGGAAGGAAAAAATCTATACTTATTTCTTATTGAAAGAAGCAAAACAGGAATTACATGCAAGTTATAAAGTATCCAGACCCATCAACTTATAAATCCATTTTGGAACGTCCAACCATGGATAACTCTGAAATTGAGGCTAGAGTATTGCCAATACTACATGCCGTAAGAACAAATGGAGACATTGCTTTAAAAGATTTTACGCATCAATTCGATAAAGTTGAACTCAATGATCTTCTGGTAAGTGAGGAAGAGTTAAAAGAAGCAGAGCTTTCGGTTCCTGACGAGCTCAAAAATGCCATTAACCTTGCTTATATTAATATATTTAAATTTCATGAGGCACAACAACAAAGCCCAAATCCAATAGAAACGATGGAAGGGGTAGTATGTTGGCGTAAATCAATTGCAATAGAAAAAGTAGGACTTTACATTCCTGGGGGCACAGCACCACTCTTTTCCACAGTACTCATGTTGGGCATTCCAGCCAATATAGCTGGCTGCAAAGAAATAATTATGTGCTCACCCGCTGGCAAGGATGGGAAAATAAACGCTACCATACTTTATACTGCAAAACTAGTCGGCATACACAAGATCTTTAAACTGGGTGGTGCCCAAGCAATTGCTGCCATGGCCTATGGCACAGCTTCTGTACCTCAAGTTTATAAAATATTTGGCCCTGGAAATCAGTATGTTACATCTGCAAAACAATTAGTAACGAAACATGGGTGCGCTATTGATATGCCTGCAGGGCCTTCGGAGGTAATGGTATATGCTGATGATGACTCCAATGCAAGTTTTGTAGCCTCAGACTTATTATCGCAGGCCGAACATGGTAATGATAGTCAAGTAATCCTTCTCGCAAGAAGCGAAAGATTTGCAAATAAAGTGCTAGAAGAAATTGAGCTACAAACTAATTCTTTGGAAAGAAAGGAATTCATTGGAAATACCCTTAAAAACAGTAAGATCATTCTTGTCGAAAATGATCAACAAGCTCTAAATATTATAAATGAATATGCGGCAGAACATTTAATTTTGGCAACTACCAATGCAGATGAACTTGCAGAAAAGGTAATTAATGCTGGTTCGGTATTCATTGGGGGACTTACTCCAGAGTCTGCTGGCGATTATGCTTCTGGAACTAATCATACATTACCTACAAATGGCTATGCAAAAGCCTATAGTGGTGTTTCTCTAGATAGTTATGTCAAAAAAGTAACCTTTCAGAAGATTTCAAAAACAGGAATTCAAAACATAGGAAATATTGTGGAGATAATGGCTAGTGCAGAACTGCTTCAAGCGCATAAAGAGGCTATGTCAATGCGGTTAAAGGCCACTCAAAATTAAAAACTACTCTCACTAATATCAAAAGGGAGGTTGATGAGTTCGGACAAATCGCTCCCAGCCTCTTTTACATCCAGAGAAAATGCATCATAATACCAAAAAATTTGAACATCAATCCCATAGGTTGTCTCCAAACTTTCTAACTCAAAGAGGATATCAAATATGATCTTAAACGAGGTCGTGTTAAAATATTCCAAAAAGAAATAGGCTCCCAACTTTGTCGATCCGTTGTTTACGCTTTGTTTTATCCATTGAAATATTGGGGCATAAAATGCTTGGGGATTCTCAGGATACGACCGCCCTCTTATTTTTAACATTCCATTGTGAGAATCCAACGATACATAAGGGGTATCTTCTTTGGCCATAATCTCAACTATATCCATAATCTCTTGTATGACTCATCCTAACTAAAATCTAATTCCTAACAACAAAATATCGTCTACCTGGCGCGCATTGGCCATCCATTCATCCAAATATTCAATGCACTCAGATTCAAACTTCTGCATTCTTAGGTGCTTTTTCGAAGTAGCGAATTCAATAAACCTTGCCATCGATAGTTTTTTCATTTCTGCGCCCCCAACTTGATCACATAAACCATCTGAAAACATGAACATGAAGTCACCTGATTCATACTTTATGGTTGTATTCTTAAAAGCTACCCTCTTCCTTTCATAATGCATCCCTCCTATTGGAAACCTGTCCCCTTTGATTTCAACAACACCCTGCTCCTTCGAAAAATACAATAAGGGCCTATGCGCACCTGCATATTCTATTTCTTTATTTTTTGTATCAATTCGTACGAGTGCGACGTCCATACCATCACTTGAATTCACAACGGAACTATCTTGCTTCAAAGTCTTAACTACACGAGTATGAAGAATATCTAATATTTCACTAGGTGACAAAAGGGCGTTATCACCAACAATGGAATTGAGTAATAAGGTACCAATTATTGACATCATGGCACCTGGAACCCCATGACCAGTACAATCCACTGCTGCCACGTATATGTAATGATCCTTTTTATACAACCAAGGGAAATCTCCACTGATCACGTCTTTAGGAATATACATAATGCAACTATCTGGAAAATAAGACAATAAAACCTGCTCATCTGGATTAATTGCTTCTTGAATATTTCTTGAGTAATTTATACTTTCGGAAATTCTCTTGTTCTGATCCTCAATGATTTTTTGTGAACACTCCAACTCTTCTATAGCATCGTTGAGTTGCTTTCGCATTTCCCTTTCTCTAAACGTAGCTGCAATCAAATGCTTATTAGTTTCCTCCAACTCGTTGAGCATTTGTTTTAAATGCTCTATTTCCTTGGAATACTGAGCATTTTCTGTTCCAGATTCTTTTATTTTATCCATCTTTAATATGATTAAACTTAAATTAACTGAAAGAATTTATTTGGGTCTATAAATTCGAGTTACGGGATCATGTAGAACAAACAGATCCTTACTTTGATCGGGCAACATATCATAATACCCTATGATAAAAAAACCATCCTTATTCAATGCCTTATAAAACAAATTCAACACTTTCATTTTCAGAACATCGTCAAAATAAATCATGACGTTTCTACAAAATATAATGTCAAATTTTTTGGGCATAGGATCTTGCACCAAATTATGCTTTTGATAATCAATATTCTTCTTTACAAAATCCTTAACTATAACGTGATCTTCCCCTACTTCAAAATAAGTGTCCAGTTTCCCAATATTCTTGTATTTTTGAAAAGAACTAGTATACTTATTCCATAGCATACTTGAATATTTCCCTTCCTTCGCCTTTCCAAGAGCCTGAGTACTAAGATCGGTAGCCAATAATGTTGCCTTTTCGTACAAAGCATTATCTTTGAGCACTATAGCCATTGTGTATATTTCTTCACCAGTAGAGCAGCCTGCATGCCATATGCTCAAAGTTGGTTTATCCTTGAGTTGCATGAGTACATCATTCTTTAATTTTAGCCATATTTCAGGGTTTCGGAAGAGCTCTGTAAGATTCACCAAGAGATCATCAATACACGAAAAGAAGAACTCTCTGTCTCTTAAAATCATTGCCCATAAACCAACTAAAGAGCCCAGTTCGTGTTTGGTAATAAGTCTGGCAACCCCTCTCTTCAATGATTTCTTCTCATAGTTTGTAAAGTCGATCCCATAGCGAGTCTTTATAGCTTGTGCAAAAGAAGTGAGTTCCTCATCACTTATTTCCTCTCTTATTTCGGTAATATTTTTAGGGTTTTCTAGCATATTCAATTACACTCTACCTGTTTTGATATTCCTTCTCAATATATCTTTTTACAGCTACCACAAATTCTGAATCAAGAATCCAAAAAAACTCAGGTCTAAAACTGGAAGTATGAGATTTAAAACCAGATGTACAAAACAGTAATATCCTATCAGTCGTGAGTTTGCCATTGATCATAAGTAACAATTCTGCTTTGTCAATCTTAGCTAACTTGGGCACATCACCAAATACATGATAATCTAAAATATTGGCAAACTGTGTCACTACTGTGGCTGAAATAATATTGTCAACCTCCAACAATAATGCTTCCTTCATTTTTTCATATTTTTCCTGATCTTTCCTAAGACTTTCATTGAAGGATATTTGAGCTAAAGCATCTGCCTCATCACCCCTAAGAACAAGAAAACAAATTCCAGTAAACTCACCTCTAAGTTCTGTGGTTAACACAAAAAGAGGTTCTCTAGCAGGGAAAAAACCGCCAATCTCATTCAAATCAAAATCATGGATGAAATCTGTATCCTTATGCACCATCGGTTCCTTCATGAAAAAAGAAAAAGTTTCTGCAGCTTTTTTCAATCCTTTATTTATAATGTCTTTTGCGACTTCAAATTCTGTTTCTTCAATATGTTTCATCATGCTGCTACGTTTTGCCTTCTCATTTTTTCCATATAAAACGTCCTAAGAACTGCCACGATATCAAGTACAAGGCAGACATTGCCATTCCCCAAAATAGTAGCGCCACAAAAAAGGTCGTTTTTGTCTACAGGATTGTTCAAATTCTTCTCTACGATCTCCTTTTGCTGTAACAACTTGTCTACAACTATCCCCATAAATCTTTCTGCATAAGAAACAATAACAACATCGAGCTTAGCCTCTGCCGGTAGATCATCGTATGATTTATGTAAAGCACCCTCCAATCCAATAGATGCCAAATTAGGCAAGGCAAACAAATCCTTTAAGAATACCAAAGAAATCGATTTACCCAAATAAGAAGTCACTAAGCCCTTGCCATATTTATGCAAATCCTTTTTGCGCAAAGAAACAACAGCTTCAGTATAAGTAAGCGGAATTGCAAACTCTTGTTTATCAAGCTCAAACAATAATGCTCCTTTCACCGCCATGGAGGAGGGGAGCGTCAACACAAAACGAGTACCTTTGCCTATTGTAGTAAATATCTCTACCTTACCACCAATAGATTCAGTGGCCCTCTTTACCACATCCATACCAACACCACGACCTGACACTTCGGTTACTTCTTCAGCATTCGAAAAACCAGGCTCAAATATGAGAAGCAAGATTTCATCATTGGTAATGACTTTGGCGTATTCCTCAGAAATGATTTTTTTCTCTAAAGCTTTCCTTTTGATCACGGCAGTATCAATACCAGCACCATCATCTTCTATTTCAATATAGATGGTATCCTTTTCGTTCCTTCCTCGCAATACGACCTTCCCGTGCTCTGGCTTGCCCTTTTCCAATCTTTTAGCTGGCTTCTCTATACCATGGCTAACCGAATTTCTGACCATGTGGACCAATGAATCACTCATAATCCTCAGAACATTCCGATCTATTTCAATCTCTGTCCCTTCCAATATCAAATCCACCTTTTTGTTTTCTATAGAAGCGACGTCTCTTAACACACGATGAAACTTGTTGAATAGGAAGCCAATCTGAACCAATCGTACATCCATCACTCCATACTGCAAATCGGATGCGATCCTGTGCAAACGTGCAAATTCACTAGCCTTATGTCCAATCTCAGTATATTTGGCAATTAAACTGTCCTTTTCTATGATCAACTCGCCAACTATATTAAGCAATGCATCAAGCTTTCGTACTGGTACTTGTACCGTATCTGAAATGGTAACCTTTGACAATTGAGTTTCTTCCAAATCCTCTAAAGCCAACACTAGCTCTCCACCAGTAGAGTTATGATTCTCTTGCACAATAACTGGATCGTCACTCTTAACTGTTTCTATAGTCTCTAGACCTTCCTGCGCTGCTTCTGAAGTAATATTTTGCCTATGGTTTCGCAACACCACTTCTAGTTTTGTCTTTATTCCTTTGTATTTAACTTGTTTTGCAGAAGTAATAGCTTCAATGAGCTCACCAAGAATATCATTTGCTCTAAATAGGGAACTGAAAAGTTCAGCATCTAAAACGAGCTTACCGTTCTTAACTTCGTTAAACACATCCTCCATTACATGGCTCATCTCCGCAATTTCAGAAAAACCCATACCCATGGCATTTCCCTTTAGTGTGTGAGTGATTCTAAAGATAGCATCAATCGCCTTTCTACTTGTATTATCCCTTTCTAATTCAGTGAAAAGCAAGTTGAGCTTTTCATGGCTCTCTTGTGCCTCTGCTAGGAAAATCTCTATATATTCTTGTTCCTTTCCCATATCTTTATCCTAAACAACTAACAATAAAAGGAGCTATTTCATCTATATTTACAACTTTGTTAACTGCATCCATCTCAACCGCTTCTTTCGGCATACCATACACTACACAAGTTTTCTCACTTTGAGCGATCGTATATCCTCCTTTAGCTTTTATAGACTTTAAGCCTTGTGCACCATCTTTGCCCATACCAGTAAGTAGTACACCAATAGCTCTTGGGCCGTAAACTTCAGCCACGGAATTCATAAGACCAGTTATTGATGGGAAATTGTATTCTTTGAAACGGTCAATGGTAAAATCACAAACAACAGAGGCCTCCGAAGTAGCTCTCACCACCATATTGCGGCTTCCTGGCGCAATGAGTACTCTTCCTGGAAGTAATTCATCGTCCTTTTGAGCCATTGAAATATTTAATGGAGAGAGTTGATTCAATCGTTCAGAGAAAGAAGGAACAAAATTTGGTGGCATGTGTTGGGCTATGAGCACCGGGATTGACAAATTCTCTGGCAGTCTAGTGAGTACATTTTCAATGGCCGTTGGCCCTCCTGTGGAAGCGCCTATTACTATAACATCATAATTGAGCTGTCCGTTGAAAGTATGTTTAAGAACGTTAGATTTCTGTACATTATAGATTTGGGCTCCATTTGAAACTTGTGCCTTAGACGCAGCAATAATTTTCTCCACAAACGATCGATCTATTTCCTCAATATTAGAAACACTTCTATCTGGCTTGTGATGATAATCAACCGCACCAATTTCTAAAGCATGAAGAATTCCAGTCATATCCGTATTTCCTAATGCACTAAGAATCACAATTGGCGTAGGACATTGCTCCATAATTCGCCTAACACCCATTATACCATCATATTCTCCCATGACCATATCCATTACCACAACATCAGGCCTAAGTGCCAAACACTTTTCAGCCGCATCTTTGCCATTACTCGCAAAATCCAAAATGTCAAAGCCCCCCGCAATCTTCAGTATCTCCGCAGTAAGGTATCTCATAAAGACTGAATCATCTGCGATCAATACCCTCACATTCTTGCTCACAATCAAGACATTACCTTGTTAATGGCTTCAATAAGGCTATCAGAAGTGAATGGCTTTACAATATAATCAGACGCACCTAAACTCATACCCTCTTGTATCACAGAACCTTGCCCAACAGCACTAATCATGATAACTTTCGATGCAATTTTTTCGTCCTGTTTTAGTACCTTCAAAATATCGGTCCCTATCATGTCTGGTAGAATATTATCAAGTGTAATCAAATCAGGCTTTAAGTCTAGAGCCATATCTATAGCAGCTTCACCTGTATTGGCAAGCCCAACCACATTGTAACCGGCCGCACTAAGTGCTTCATTGATCATAGTACACATGTACATAGAATCGTCAACTATTAATACATTTTTGCCCATTATCTATCTTAATTAATTTATTAAAGCTTTCGCAACTGTACTATTTATATTTTCCGCCTCCATAAGTCTAATCATGTCCACGAGAATTATTAACCTTTCCCCAGACTTTACAACCCCTTGAATACAACTTTCATCCAATGAAGAGTATTGAATAAAATTAGATGCTCTGTCTATCTCGATAACGTTGATTGTCAATGTATTGGGCACCTCCTTTACCAAAACACCTACTTTGTAAGTATCACTTTCAACCACTAAAGTATAATGAGAGGTTGCTCCACTGTTATTTTTTTCTTGTTTTTCGATGCCAAACTTTTGTTCGAGGTCAAGAATCGCAATAATGCTACCTCTTATATTCGCAACGCCTTTGATATAAACAGGGGTTTGTGGCATCTTGGCAATACGTGGGGTAAGTACAACCTCTTTGATCTGGTCAATGGGCAATGCATACTCCTCACTTCCTAATTTGAAAATGATCAATTGAATTCGCTTACCCGTATCTTTCTTCTGAACATCGGCAGCAGCCTCTTTTATTACCTCAGTTATCGTCGTCTCTCCAATATTTTCCATAGAATGCCTCAGTTATAGGTTTTTCAATTTGAATTTAGAGATGCTGTTTTGAAGTTGATTTGCAACATCGGCCAAATCTTTTGATGTAGTTGTTACCTCATTCATGCCTTGGCTTAATTCCTTTGTTGATGAGGCAATTTGTTCTGTACCAGAAGCCGTCTCTTCTGACACTACTACTATTTTCTCGATATTCTTAACTGTATTTTGAATCGCCTCTCTTTGATTGGTAGTAGCCTCTACAATCTGTTTTGAAAGATCAAAATTCTCTGTGCTTGAAGATTGTATACCAGAAAACACATGTTCCGATTCTCTAGATGCCTGATTGCCATTCTTAACACTGGACTCCATAGTCTCTATAGATTTTCCAGCAGAATTAATATCCTTCTGGACCTCTCTAATTACTTTTTCTATATCAATTGCCGATTTTCTAGAGTCTTCTGCCAATTTTCTAATTTCCTCTGCTACCACAGCAAATCCACGTCCCGCATCACCTGCTCTTGCAGCTTCAATCGCAGCGTTAAGTGCCAATAAGTTTGTTTGAGAAGCGATATCAGTGATGATATTGAGTGTCCTAGCTATCTCTTCAGATCGTTGCGTAAGGATATTGATGGAGCTTGATGTGTTTTTGGCTGACTCCTGAATCTCGCTCATGTTATCCACAACTCGTTTTATCGTCAGTAACCCTTCACTAGCACTGCTCAATACTTTTTCTGCCGACTTAGCAATGATTTCTCCTTTTTTACCCATATCATTAGATGCCCTTAGTGCCAAATCTATCAACTTGGAAGATTCATCAGTCTGTTGAGCTTGCTGCTGAGCACCCTCCGCCATTTGTTGCGTAGCTGATGCCACTTCTTGGGTGGTGTTTTTCATTTGTTCTCCCTTTACAAGAAGTTCTTCCGATGAAGCCGCAACAAGATTTGAAATCTGAGAGATATTACTCAACAATTTGTTTAAATTATCTATTGCCAAATTCAAGGCATCAGTCATCTCCTTGATATCACCTTTCGAATCAATCCTATACCTCTCAGTAAGATCCCCTTGCGACAACAAAGTAATTACTCTACTGGCTTCTAATATGGGCTGACTTACGGAGTCCATCAATTGATTTACCGAATCCGCGAGTTCAACAAGCCCAGCATCAACATCTCTGGTATCGATGCGCTTTTTCAGGTTACCTTCCTTACCCGCCTCTTCTACTAAACCTTGTATTTTGGCCAAAACATCCTTTTGACTAGTAATATCAGTGGCTATCTTAACGATTTTCACAACGCGGCCCATTTCGTCTTTTACAGGAGTGTAAGCCGCTTGCAACCAAACATCCTTACCGTACCTCGAAACCCTGTTAAATTGACCAATATGATGGTGACCTTCCCTGAGATCTTTCCAGAAATTGTTGTACTCTAACGAAGCCGCATAAGATTTTGGCACGAACATACTGTGATGCTTCCCTACCAATTCTGGCAAACTGTAAGACATGGTTCTTAAAAATATATCATTAGCATTAACAATGTTGCCTTGAGGATCAAATTCTATAAATGCAAATGCCTTATTGACCGCATCAACGATACCTGTGGAATTTTGGCTTTGAATAACTGAATCCGTAATGTCATACCGAATACCAATATACTTTATGGGTTTCCCGTTCTCACCCAACACTGGAGCCATGACAGCATCTACCCAATAGGCAGTTCCATCTTTTTTCCTATTCTTAATAATTCCCCTAAAAATTCGTCCACTACCTATAGTAGCCCATAATTCCTTAAAGACTTCTTTTGACATATCAGGATGTCGAACCATGTTATGGGGTTTCCCAATACACTCTTCCCTTGTATATTGTGCTACTTCACAGAATTTATCATTTACATAAGTAATGACCCCTTTTGGGTCAGTTTCTGAAACAAGACATACCGTGCCAATTTGTTCCATTCTCACCTGCAACTCACGCAGATACTGCTCCGTTGACGCTTCTGCTCTCTTTTGAGCTGTTATATCCTTAATAAATGCAGTATACTGAACCTGATCCTCTAACACTACCTTGCTCAGAGATAGATTGATCCAGAACTTAGTGCCATCTTTACGTGTTGCTTCTAAGTCCCTACCAGTACCCACTACTTTGTTCACACCCGTTTTTACATTAGAATCAACATAGTTATCATGATTGGCCCTATGTTCAATAGGAACAATTGTCATTACATTTTGTCCAGTAACCTCTTCTCTAGAAAAGCCAAACATAGTTTCGGCAGATTTATTAAAGAAGGTGATTTCTTTGTTGTGATTTATTGTAATGACCGCGTCTAAAGCTTGCTCTAATATTTCCTCTGTAATCTTCTTCTGCCGTTCTACTTGTTTCATCGCACGCTTCATCTCCTCTTGAGTCGCATCCATTTCTTCCAGATTCTGGCGAAGTTCCTCTTCTTGAGCTCTTAATTCTTCAGTATTAGCCCTAGATAATTCTTCTATTTTCTTTTGATCAGTTATATCTTGAATAATTCCAGTGTATATCTTCCCGCCTGCACTCTCAGCCGCTGAAATCGACAACAGAATATCAACGGATATCCCGGCCTTTGTTTTTGCCTTAAGTTCATGACTTCCTTCTATTATTTTTCGCTTAGTCGAACCGTTACTGAAAATATATTTCCCATGAGCAGACTGCCATTCGACAGGGACGAGCATTTCTAAATTATAATCAAGCACTTCAGAACGTCTATAGCCCCAAAGCTTCTCTGCGGAATTATTAAAAAAAATAATATTGCCATCTTCATCGGTTATAAAAACTGCATACAATGAAGTACACAGCGCCTGAGAATAATCTATTGAGGACTCGACCATTTCTTCTTTTAGACCCGTAGCCTCCTCCGTTTTCAATTCCCCGCCTTTTTTCAAATTGTTACCTAGTGCCATTATAATATGTGATTAAAAAAATATTTTTGATAATAAATTCAATGATTTAAAAAGCCAGAAAAAGTCGCGACCATAATCACAACTTTTCTCTAGCCCTATTAATACTTCGCCTTTTTAAGGAAATACCTAATCAGGTATCAACAGGATTTACAAGTACCATACTTTAATAGCTTTAGTTTTTTAATATATAAATAGAAAGAAAGTTTAGGGTTCAATTTTTTATTTCACGAACCCAATGAATTTATTTTTAACTTTTCCTGACTCTTTTTTCTTATCTCAGTAAGAATTTCTTGAGCAAGGTTCCTGTAATCCAAAGCACTACTCGACTCTGGAGCATAGTCAATAACACTTTGTGCATGTGATGGCGCCTCAGCCACCTTGACACTATTCCTAATCTTTTGATTAAATAGCTTTACATTACAATGTTCAGCCAAATATTCCGATATCTCATTACTCAATTTACGACTTCCATTCACAGCAACACCCACAGCACCTAGTACTTTCAAGGCTTCGTTTGACGTTAACCTTACTTGTTCAATAATTTTAAGCATCTGCAAAGTACCCTGTATGGAGAGCACATCCATTAACATGGGGATCAATACAAAATCACTTACCGACAAAGCGTTTCGAGTATACACGTTAAATGCTGGAGGACAATCAATCAATACAAAATCATAGGACACGCCCTCCATTCTTTTTCTTAGTAATATTTGAGAATTTCCCAATGCCATTATCTCATTTTCTAAATTACTGAGTCTTAGGTCAGCAGGGACGAGATGCAGACCACTCACCTCAAAAGCTGTTTCTGACAATGTGGTATGACCAATAAGCCAATCGGCAGAAGTGAAAGGGAAATTATTGACCCCCAATGAATAACTCAAGTTGCCTTGGGGATCTAAATCGATCAACAATACTCTAAAACCCAAATCCCTGAGTACACAACCCAAGTTCAAAGTAGTTGTAGTTTTACCGCTTCCTCCTTTATGATTTGCAATTGCGATTTCCATTAATCGAATATACGTTCGATTATAATTTGTGAATGCTAAGTCAACACTCATTTTTACATCCCTAATTTCGTAAAAAAACTACGCAATAATGCGTAGTTTTTACTACAAATCATCTCAAATAACTGATGAACAATATATTAAAAACAACAAATATGGAATTATTACTTAAAAAGAATGATCACAAAGTACTTTTGATTCCTTTACTATGTTATATTTGTATTAATAATTAATACTACTGGGGTTTGCTATTGTTGCGATTCAAAAATATTTAGGTTTATACTAGTCCCAACAAACTAAAATTAACTTATACCCTATGGGGGCAATGATTTGTTTTTATGGAAACAACTGATTCACTTCATGAAATCTCGGACAAATTTGAATTTGCTTACAAGGTACTTAATAGTATACCTGTCACTATATATATATATGACGTAAAAACCTGGAAAATCGTATTTGCAAATAAAAACCTTAAACTGCTGTTAGGTTATTCCACTAACACGCTTTTGTCTGAAATCAATAGAAAACTTGTATCCAAAATCCACCCAGACCATCGCTACCAAATCAGAAATCGTCTAGATAAGGTAAATTCCCTAACTAATGAAGAACATATGGATTTTGAGTTTAAATTTAAGACAGAGCATGCAGTTTATCGATGGGCCTTTGCTCGAGAATGCGTATTTCTTAGAGATACTGAAGGTGCAGTAGAAACTATCATAGGTAAAGTAATAGACATCACCGAAAAAGTTTCAATGCAACGAAAACTAGAGGCTGCTAATCGCATGCATGAAATCCTACTCAAAAGAGAGCATAAACTTAGAAATGCTGCCATGCTCAAAAGCATGGAAGAAGAAAGGGCGAGAATATCAAGAGATATACACGATGGCATAGGCCAAACCCTCGCTGGCTTAAAAATCAATATCGAAAATTTAAATGATGAAAAAAACTTGTCAGATATTGGCCGAAGGACGGTACTCAAAATCAATACCTTACTTAAAGATGCTATTGGCGAAGCTCGCAGGATGTCGGACGAGATCACCCCAAGGGCTCTTGGAGATCTTGGTATTGAACCTGTCATTGCACACCTTTTAGAAACCTCTGTAAAACCATATTTCCAAAAAGTGGCGTTCAAAACTAATATGAAATCAATAAGGGTAGATTCTCAAAAAGAGATAGCTATATTTCGCATTATACAGGAGTGCGTGAATAACTGTATCAAACACTCAAATGCAACAGAAATAACCGTAAACCTTCAGTACAAAGATGCATCGATTGTTTTAATGGTAGTGGACAATGGGATAGGATTTGACTACCAATATTTTATCAATCATACCGATATCAGGAATATCGACAAAAGTGGCATCAATAATATTATCGAAAGAACAAACCTCTTGTATGGAACTTGCAAATTTGAAAGTCCTAAAAACAAAGGTTCAAAAGTAACTATCAAAATTCCCGCTCAAACAATTCTTTCAAAACTTTAAAATATGCTAAAAATCATCATTGCTGACGATCACGAGACCGTAAGAGATGGACTGAAAACTTTCCTTACAGAAGACAATGGCTTTCGCCTATTAGCAGAAGCCAAAAACGGTGAAGAAGCGATTGCTTTAACATTGGAACTATGTCCTGATGTAATCATTATGGATATCACCATGCCTATGTATAATGGACTAGAGGCATTGGAACAGATACTCCATATTAATAAAAACATTAAAGTGCTCATGTTTTCGATGCACTCCAATCCACAATACATTACTGAGGCCTATCAAAAAGGAGCTTATGGTTTCTTGCTTAAAGATACTGATAAGGAAGAGATCATATTTGCTCTCCATAAAATTACAGTTGGCGAAAAATACTTTGGATCTTCTGTGGCTAACACTATTTTGGACAACTTGGAAAAAGCGCAAGCGAAATCAAAAATGCTGGACATGCTCACTAAAAGAGAGCTCGAAGTTCTTAAGCTTTTAAAAACTGGTCTCAACAATGATCAGATAGCGGGAAAACTGTTTTTAAGCAAACGAACAATCGATACACATAAGGCCAATATCAAATCAAAGTTGGACATTAAGAACTCCTACTCCTTAATTACTCTTGCATACGAATTAGATCTGTGATTTTCCAACCGTCTTAAATAGAGAAATAAATATACACTTTGACACAATCTCAGCAAATCAATTTATTTTTATATTAAAATCTTGAAAATATTTTAATATAAAAATGTGCCCCTTGGGCCCATTTTTGAAGATCGTCACCTTAAAACACAAAAAAATAAAAATATTTTTATATTATTTGTCACTTTTGCATTAAATTTGCATCTAACTAAATACAACAAGTAAATTATCATATATTATGAAAAAGAATATCATTACCGTGCTTCCCTATGTATTCATTACTACAAGCACCTCTATGGTAAAAACACAAAACAAAGACCAAGAGAAAGAAATCGAAGTCGCAGTTTTGAAGAAAAACAAATGAAAAAGAGCCCGCTAGCGCGGGCTCTTTTGTTATATTCCTCCCCAAAAACATGGGAAACATTTATAATTCCCATCGATCTTTTAGGTAAATCATACACATTACTTATATTTTCTTTGCCATTTCTCTAAACACCAATAAAACTATGTGATCAAAATAAGATTGTTCCTTGAAAAAATTTCATCATGATTGCCCTCCCTTTATAATATAATTTACCAATTTGCGTACATTTTAGGAATTTCAATTGTATTATTAATCGGCAAATAGAGGCTCGATTTCTATTTGTGCGTTCAGTGTTGTATATTAAGTTTTAGTCGATTTTTATATTTTATTGTATGTTAAAAGCATTTCTCACGTCTTTTCTATGCTGTTTTATGTATTGTCAGGCACACATACTGATAAAAGGAAAAGTAGTGGACGCTACCACACAACTCCCCGTAGCAGATGCTCAAATCGTATATTCAAGCACCACTTTAACTGCAGACGAATTGGGCACTTTTGTGATTGATACAGACACTTTACTACACCAAATTACGATCAGTGCTCCCTTCTTTAAAGAAAAACTAATTGCTATTCCACAGAATGTCCCAGAACTATTGATTATATATTTAGATCCTACAGATTTGCACCAGCTTGCTGATGTGATCCTTGAAAGCAAAGATATGAACTCAATAAGCACTATTGCCAAAGTGGACATCAACAGTAGGAATGTTAATACCTCTCAAGACTTATTAAGGGTAGTGCCAGGCCTATTCTTGGCACAGCATGCTGGCGGAGGTAAAGCAGAGCAGATTTTTTTACGAGGCTACGACATAGATCATGGCACAGACTTAAACGTTTCTGTGGATGGAATGCCTGTGAACATGGTTTCACATGCGCATGGCCAAGGTTATGCTGACATGCACTTTATCATTCCAGAGCTGGTGCAAAACATAGATTACGGCAAGGGTCCCTACTATTCTGGTACTGGCAACTTAGGCACGGCAGGTTATGTAAAGCTTAAGACTATGGATGTACTGGACAAGAGCAGGGTTTCTGTGGAGGCTGGGCAATTCAATACCATCCGAAATGTCAACACGATCGACTTGCTTAACACTTCTAAAAAGGGACTCAACAAAAGCGCTTTCATTGCTTCAGAAATCTTCACCAGTAACGGCCCCTTCAAAGTCAATCAAGACTTTAGCAGGATCAACCTAGTAGGTAAGTACACCACCCAAACAGACAATAGCTTCTTGTCGATACAAGGAACTTACTTTACCAGTAAATGGGACGCTTCCGGACAGATTCCTGAAAGAGTTGTGGCTAGTGGTATGATTTCAAGATTTGGCGCTATCGATTCAACAGAAGGGGGAAACACTTCAAGACAAAACCTTATTGTGAATTACCAATACAAACCATCATCGTCTGGAGTACTTGACAACACTTTTTATCTCACCAAATACGACTTTAATCTTTTCTCCAATTTTACCTTTTTCTTAAACGATAGCGTGAATGGGGATCAAATACAACAAAAAGAAAGTCGTAACATGCTCGGCTATAATGGCTCTTATACCTATACCAGATCCATCGGAAATTTGATATGGAAACAGAAATACGGAATTGCAATTAGATATGACCATATCAATAACATTGGACTTTTGCATACCAAACAGAGGTTATTTTTAAAAAATATAGAACTCGGTGACATTAATGAATTTAATCATTCAGCCCATATTGACCATCAGTTGATCTTGGGAAAATTTACTTTCAATGCGGGGCTACGTCTTGACAGGTTTCACTGGACTTACCAAAACGCAAGGGATACTCTATACAAACCTTTCATAGCTCAGAAAGCTATTGTGCTTCCAAAGTTTAACCTCCTCTTTAACCCCAACCAACACTTACAGCTATACCTTAAGTCTGGCAAGGGCTTCCACTCCAATGATACGCGAACCATTGCCCAGTCTATGGGCAATGGTATGATACCAGCCGTATGGGGCGCAGATTTGGGGCTTACAACAAAAATTTCTGATAAAGTATGGTTTAATACCGCGCTTTGGTACTTGTATTCTGAGCAGGAATTCGTTTATGTAGGGGATGAAGGTATTGTAGAACCTTCAGGAAAAACCCAAAGAAAAGGAATAGACATCTCAGGTAGATGGCAAGCCCTAAAATGGCTTTATACCGATTTGGACATTACTCTTGCCCAGCCCAAATTACTACAGGTTCCCCATAACGAGGCTTATGTGCCATTGGCCCCTACCTATACTGCAACTGGTGGGTTATCATTTAAATTCCAAAATGGCATCAATGGTAATATCCGACTTAGACACTTAGGCGATCGTCCAGCTAACGAAACGAACACTGTCAAAGCCAAAGGATATACCATATTTGATGCAAGTATATTTTATACAAAACCAAAATTTGAGGTTGGAGTAATAGTACAGAACTTGTTTGATACTGCATGGAATGAGGCGCAATTTGACACTGAATCAAGGCTCAAAAATGAGCCATCACCAGTATCAGAACTTCACTTTACTCCTGGGACGCCTTTCTTTAGTAAGTTGAGACTAAGTTATTTCTTTTAAAAAGGCCTTTTGAAGATCAGTTGAAACTCAAATCTTTCACAGTTTCTTCCTTTTCGTGCTCGAAGATCACGGTTTTGTCAAACTTACCTTTGCCTTCTAGGTCAGCGTTTATGATGTTCTTTTGCTCTGGAATATTCTGAAACAGCAAAGTGTTTAGAACCTGCAACTTTAAATTCCTTGCCAAGTTCACTCTATTAGATTCTAACTCTACATAACTTACTTCTTTCTGTGCATTTAGATAAACCTTCTTGAAATTGAGTTTGATTTCTTTACCGTTTTGACTGATCTTGAAATTATTAAAATAGTGTTTTTTAAGGCAAATAGTTGCCGTTTTGTCAAATCCAATGTTCACCAAGTCTATAGTTGGTGTATTACAATGGGTTCGCATGGTCATTTCCAAGTCGTCTGTGAACATTTTGGTTTTTACGATGATCTTCCCTTCTTTGTAGGACAGTTCTGTTGTACTCATCTTTAGTGGGTGCATGACCATACTGCTTGAAACGAGTAGCAATAAAGTGACTAAAGCAATCTTAATTGTTTTCATATTCTTTCTATTATCATGTTTAATGCCAAAACCGCCCCGAGACCAGAACAGACCCATGTCCAATATTTCTGTGGAACAACCCACAACTTTGAAATGCCCCAATAAAAACCCAAAAACAGACAGACAATGAGTAGTTGCCCTACTTCCAAACCTATATTAAAAGCAAAGAGGGGTCCAACAATGCTCATACTGTCGCCCATAATGGCCACAAAGAAATTGGAAAAGCCCATCCCATGAATAAAGCCAAAACAGAGAGCTAGGATGTAACTCAAATAAGGCCTTGAGTTTTGCTTTCTTACCTGAGCGATATTCAATATTGCGGTGGTTAAAATGGTAATCGGAATCAACAACTCTACCAGATAGGCATTCACAATGATGATTTTTAAAGCTGCCATAGCCAAGGTAACCGAGTGACCAATGGTAAATGCTGTAACCAATATCGCAACCTTCTTCCACTCCTGGTAAGAGTAAATGGCACATAAGGTTACTATAAACAAGATATGGTCGTAGCCTTGGATATCAGAAATGTGTTGAAAACCCAACCTAAGATATACGATAAACTGTGAATCCATTTATAGAAAAGTATTTATTTAAAACTTGAGGTTCGCGCTTTCTTCTAAACCCAATATAAATGCAAGCGAAAAACCCAAACGTAATGAAAATACGAATATTTTTTACCCAAGGATGTGTAGCAACTGTAATTTAACCCAGATTAATCATTAGACTTTGTAGCGAGACGAAATGATAGGAAAAAGTCATGAGGCACGGAGTTTTTCTGAATGAAAAGCTAGTAATGCTAGCTTGAATGAAGAAAAACGAGTATCGAAATGAATTTGAGGTAGCATTTTGTCGCAGTAAATTTCTAATGATTATTCTGGGTTTAATACAACTTATCTTTACCTGTAAAAAAGGCCTCAGCTATTATACAGCCAAGGCCTAACTTAGATTGCAATTAATTCGTCTATTTAATTTCTTAATATAAAACAGTAATACCGATGAGCTTTTGTCCGTTATTGACATCAGCTACATAGAATCCTGAAGGAAGTTTTTGTCCTTTTACTCCTTGGCCAGTCCAAGCACCAGGAACAACTAGTTTTTTGACCACATTGCCACGCTTGTCGTAGATCGTAACTTCACCCGTTTGTTCAAAATAATAACTGCTGTTACCTTCGCTATCAGGATAGAGCAAAACCTCTTCACATTCTTGCTGACCTATTGATATGGGTGTGGACCAAGTTTTCACACAACCGTCTTTAGCAACAATGCTAAAGGTATAGTTGGGTTCCGTGAGTTCACTGAATTTGCCGTTTTTAGCAGATATAGTCTTAGTAGATACATCACTCTTAAGCAAATAAGTATTTTGTGAAGCTTCTGTATTAAGATCTTGTACCGTTATACTACCAGGTCTCATACATTCTATGTCTGTGATAGATAGGGCAATCTTACTGAGATCATTACAGGGCGATACGCTTATGTTGAAGGTATCAGTTTTGATATAGAAATTGTGGAATGCTGAATGCCGAATATTACAATAGTACTTACCTGCATCTGTCGACTTTATCTGGCTCAATAACAAACCGTCGCTTGAAGTGGTTTTAAAGAACAATCCGTCCTTAAACCAATCGTAAGTAACGTAGGTCACGCCTACATCAATCCTTGTTTTAAGTGTTGCGCTCGTGTTTTCACGAACATTGAGATCGTATCCAACCTTGAAGGCAGGCTGAGGATTTAACTTTACCAGTGTGTCATACCCCCTAGTATCCGTAAATTTGGCCAAATCCTTAAACGTGAGAGGATTGTTATACAAACGTATGTTTTGCATACTATCGCAAAGTGCATAGTTATCGGGCAACGAATCAATCATATTGTCGTTGGCATACATAAGCTTGATCCTGTTATTTGCACCAATGATGGGGCCAACCTTAAGTGCATTATATCCTATATTTAGATTTTGAAGCTTAGTAAGCTTACTTAAGTTTACTGGTTTGAAAATTTTGTTCTTGTATACGATCAAAGTCTCAATAGCGAGGGCATTTTCTATTCCAGATATATCAGTAATATTGTTATATTGAACATTCAGCTCTCTGAGTAATTTTAAAGAACCAAGATTTGGAAGAGAATCCAAGTTATTAAAGTGTAAGGAAAGCGTTTGCAATGAATCTGCCCCAATTACGTCAGGAAAGGC
>CAMFLX010000077.1 GCA_945957555.1 uncultured Cytophagales bacterium | reverse complement strand
GAATTTGAGGTAGCATTTTGTCGCAGTAAATTTCTAATGATTATTCTGGGTTAAACTCACACACATTCTACCGCTATGCGGGATAAATCTCTTTGATTCTCACGATTGTAGCCTTTTGAGGCAGACCTTTACCACAACGCCATTGATCGTCGTGTTTAATGATTTCATAGACAATCACGTACTTGGCTGGAGCAAAAGTCTCACGATATCTGATACTGTCAGGAATCTGGCTTTCGTCTTCAGGCGCCAAAAGTTCTTGATTGTCCTTATACAATAAACTACCACAACCATCGACTGCGGGATCTCCCGCCCATGAATAAGTGATGAGACTCTTTTGCAATGCACACGCACCTTGGGTATAACTGGTGACTCCTGATTTTTTCGCCATACAAGGGTTACCATAGGTTATACCATCGCAACCACAAACAGGGAAATACTCTTTAGTACAGACGGCATTTTCATCAATCAAACTCGAATCTATACAGCGCTTGGTTTCACAAGCACCCTTGGTGAATTTCGTAACTCCGCTGTTTCTCGCTTCGCAAGCATTCCCGTAAGTCACTCCATCGCAACCACATACTGGGTCGTACAAGGTAATACAAGCACAATCTTTACAGATGAGCTTGGGATCTATACATTTTTGGTTTGGTTTTGGGTCGTCGTCGACGAATCGGAATTTGTTACAGGAACTTACCAATGCCAAAACTACCATGATGGTGGAAATAATAAGCTTTTTCATTGTTTTACAATTTATTGATAACAGATATAAGACAAGTTAGATGGGCCAAAGGTTGAGTGTTTTTTTTAGATTCATAAAAAAAGCCACTCCAAAACATGAAGTGGCCTCTTGATATAAAAACCAATACAATTTTAATACAATTGATATTCCGTAGACGTTGTAGTCCCTATTACTAAATCAATTTTGTAAGCGTTCGAAGCACAATCTTTGGTCGATACGGGTGTCGTACTAAGGTTAGACACATCCCACTTATAGCCTGCTTCGATACTGTAATACGTAGGGCTCAAATTTGGAATGGTTACATCCACTTTCGCTTTCCCTGTCTTAAGCACATAAGGCCCTGCAAAGGTAGTACCGCAGTTAGACCAGCTCCAAGGCTCCGTAATCTGAGTTTGAAAGTCATAGTTACCATCATAGGTCTTACCGATTTCTGACACATTGATATTGTTGATCAGCGTATCGCCGTTGGCAGTAAAAGTAAGTCCGGCCCATGAGTTATTGGACGACCAAGCTCTCGTTTCATACACACTTCTTGGGCGTACTACGGTATTGTTATAGGTAATCACGAATGAACTCCTGATTTTGTGCGTAATGGTTTTGTTTTCAGTTACAGCTTGGTAAATGTACCCACCTGAGGTATTGGTTACTATTGAGGTTCCATTCAGCTTCACCACCTGCCCATTGGCTTTAACTTCAACAATATAGTTGGTAAAAGTAACTTTGTACTTAGCATCCACATCACTAAACTTCGTACCCGCAATCAACTGGAAATCTATTTTTCCACTTTTATATTTATAGCCACAAGGAGTACTTTGTCCATAATTGATCTTATATACTTTATAGTTATTGGAAGTAGTACTAGAGTCGATACTAATAATACCGCAAGGAAGGTTATAGGCTTCTGACTTATCTATTCGTTGCCCTGCACCACCACCAATCTTATTGTTGATAATATCTCTAACATCATCTAAAGCCGCGTTGGCTTCATTGGTCCCTGACTGATCTGTAGGTTTAGTACTATTGCTGGCTGGAACAGGATCTGTTTTTTTAATACAAGACCATGAGCCTAGCGCTATTGTGGCGATCGCTAAAATGAGTGAAAATTTATTTTTCATAATACTGCTGATTTTATTTGTTTTTCGTGAAGAGCCATACAAATGCTATGCCACATTAAAAATCAAGCAGTGCCCCAAGGAGCAAATAGCCCTCCTTCGGTTTAACACAAGTCTTTTGCCTTTGGCTAATTATTTATTGTTTGATGATTTTATGAATAGCCGAACCACCCTTTGCATACTTGATCTGTACCAAATAGACACCCTGGGGTTGCTGTTCAAGATGGATCGCTTCGCCCGGATCGGTAGCGATTCTGTTTAGTACAAGCTGCCCCAAGACATCCCTTACCTCTATCCTATCTCCTATGTTTAAACCTGAAACATAAGATATTCCTGAGGTAGGATTCGGCCAGATTTCAGATACTTGAGCATCGGAACTTTGATCTGCCACGGTAGTAACTAAACCAGTCCTAAAAAGCTCTCTACCTTCAGTCTCCGTTTCGGCACTTAAAAATACATAATCGTTTACAAGAGTGAGGAATTGAGGAGAAGATGAGGTGGCACCCAAAGCAATATCCGCAACCCTGTAGGTTCCTGCATCAGTACCATCACTTTGCCAAAGCTCTTTATCAGTCCAGGCCGTGTCCGCTGTATAATACAATACCTCATTGTTCAAAATCAAGGATTCGGGATTATTGCCACCATTTTGGGGAATATCCTTTACAGGCACGGTACCAGTTGAGGTGCCATCAGTCTTGTATAAAACTACACCATTCGTTTCTGTGCCGCTGGCTGCAAAAAACCAAAACGATCCGGTATAGATGAGTTCTCGAGGATTACTCCCGTTTTCGCCCTCCCCCACTGTCGTATCCAGATTTAGGATCATTTGTGTCCCTTCCTCAGTACCATCAGTACTCCAAGGTTCATTGCCGTTCGATTCGTTACTGGCACTAAATAGCAATAAGTTATCACCCGCACTGAGCCACTGGATATTAGAACCCGCCGATCCTTTATAAATGTCTCTAACCAACACGGTACCCTCTGTGGATCCATCAGTCTTCCAAAGTTCTCGCCCTAGGGTATCATTATCATAAGCAGTGAAATAAATATGATCCTTAAATGTGGTAAGCCAAAGCGGATCCGAACCACCCATAAGTGCAATGTCCTTAACCATAACAGTACCCGAATCTGTACCATTCGTTTTCCAAAGTTCTAGGCCTAGCGTATCATTGCTCGCCACAAAATAGAGTTCATTGTTGAGATATGCCATTTTCTGTGAAGGGTCTAAGTCGTTGCTGGCTTTAGATACCGCATAAAAGCTATCTCTCACCAGTACAGTTTCGTCAGCGTTCCCCCTTGTTTTCCAGAGCGCTACACTATGGGTACTGTCAGTGGAGTTATCCACAAAAAAGAGTAAGTCACCATTAAGTACTGCCAAGTTATAGATCCCTTTGCGGCTGTTTGGAAACGACTTTACCATGAGTGTACCTTCTGCACTTCCATCTGTCTTCCAAAGAGCTGCTTCGTCGGTACTAATATATGCCGAAAAGTAGGCCGTGTCTTTATAAATCACAAAATCAGAAGGATTGCTCGATGCCTCGCTTGGAATGAGGTCACCAATCATTACTGTACCCTGTTCCGAACCATTACTTTTCCAAAGTTCATTACCATGCGTACCATCATTAGCCGCAAAAAGCAATATATTGCCAAATGCAAATAACTCTGTAGGGTTTGAAGATCCATCAGGATTCAGGTTGCCAAGGCTTACTACTTGGGCCGACATAGATAATGTCCAAATTAGACAATGGATGAGAATTGATTTTTTCATAATGCATTTTTAAGGTACAAATAGGCAAGCAAGCCAAAAACCCTTGTATCTATTTGTTTGTAAACAATTTAAGAATCAAAGCTAAAGATTAGGTAGGAATTTGGCAACAAATATTTTTTTCATTCTTGAGCTCATTAAGAATAACAGTTAAGCCGAACTAAACATATGTGGTATTCAATATAAACGACTACATTAGGCTAAAAAATCAAATAAATATGAATTCAAAGATTCCTGATATTTAGATTACGAGACATAAAGACCTACAATTCAGCCTATATGTGTAATAATTTCATGATGAACCCGATCACTAAATGGATCGACAAACCTGATAGAATAACAAAGCCCAACAAAAATACAAATCGTGTTCCTAGGGCAAACGATAGCGACAATATTTTATTCATTTCATTCATGATCGTTAATTTATACAGTAAAATTAGGCGCATAATTTGTACACATTTTGAATGAATTCTGTACAAATTCTGTAGCCAGACAAGATATTTCAGGTGAACAAATACTCTTTAAAAAAATTATAGCATTCTATTATTCAAAAGAAGAAAAGACCTTTTCGGAAATCTTATTATAAACCTCCTTTCCCGACTCAGGGTATTCGAGAATGGCGTATGCAAAACTCGGATTTTGTGAATTATCATCTTGCGTCACGATGGTTTTTTGATAGAAAATACGATCTTTCTTATAACCCGATACTACAAAAAAATGTTGCCCTAGCTTATGATAAGTAATCTTATTATTAGCACTTTCCTCTTTGATGTTTTGCATATCTTTTAAATAGCGCTCTTTGAGAGGAATGGGTACTTCTGTTTCCAAATCTACCCCAATAGTACCATACACCGTTAGTGTCGCACTATCTTTAGGATTTAGAAAAACTCTTCCGTCGCCATTACCCGCCTCAGGCTGGGCAACCATTATAGTAGGATAGTCAATACAGTACTTGTAGCGACTATTGCAATAACTTTCGTAATCTTTAGGTTTACTAACACTATCTTTGACAGCAACTAATGAGTCCTTAGGAACGGATCGAACCGACAGAGTATCATGAGCCGTAGTTTTAGATTCTTCATTTTGTTTGGAACAAGCACATAAACCGAAGATTAACATGAGGATTATGAATATGGGGCTGTTTTTGATACCAAATGGATTCATGCGTATGGGTTTTAATCTCCAAATATAGAAAATCACTCCTATTATCTCAAAGCAGTTTTGAGGATTTCTAGATAGGCTTAAACATCTCCATGGTTTCTGAGTTATACAAAGGTGCTAGTGTCTTAAATTACAGGAATTTATTATATTTAAAAAAAGATTCATAATAGACAATATGTTCATTTCAACCCAGATTAAGTATTAGACTTTGTAGCGAGACGAAATGATAGGAAAAAGTCATGAGGCACGGAGTTTTTCTGACTGAAAAGCTAGTAATGCTAGCTTGAATGAAGAAAAACGAGTATCGAAATGAATTTGAGGTAGCATTTTGTCGCAGTAAATTTCTAATGATTATTCTGGGTTCAATAGAACAATAGATGAAAAAATGCCTATGAAATTTTTTTTGAAGACTCTAGCTTTCTCGTTGCTAGGAATATTGATACTTACGTTTACCGCTTATGGTGCCGCCTTATGGTTCAAAAAGGATATCTTAAGCTATTTCAATCAACAACTCAACAAAGAGATCAAAGGTATCGTTACGGTGTCTGATCTTGATTTTACTTTGTTGGAGACGTTCCCACAAATATCCATTAGCCTCAATGATGTCATTATTAAAGACTCTCTCCACAAGAAAAACGTCCTCACTATGAAGCGTTTATTTCTACAGGTCAATGTCTTTAAACTCATTTCCAAGAAAATAGAAGTAAAATCGGTACTATTCAGAGATTGTGACATTATGCTGAGCAAGGATAGTTCTGGCTATAGCAATGTATCCGTTTTTGAGCGCAGAAAACCAGCAAATGACTCCTTAAGTACTGCCAATAAGGAATCACAGCTTGTGATAGACTTAAAAAAAATCACTTTTGAGAACGTCACGCTGAACTATAAGGATCAATTGCTGAAAAAAAACATACACCTACAGTTCTTAAAAGTAGGTGCACATTTGGTAAAAGACACACAACAAATCTCTTGTCATTTGCAAGGCAAGGTTTACTCAAAAGGGCTCATTTTCAAGGAATCCAAAGGGCCTTTTTTAAAGAATCAAGAATTTGGAATAAATATACGGCTCGACTACAAGATCCATGAGCAAACATGTGTATTGCAGCCTTCTGTGGTACAGAATGGCAGTGAACGCTACGATGTGGAAGGGGGTATTGACCTAAAACAGCAACCACAACTGCTTTTATTGAACATCAAAAGTATTCATACCGATTATGATCGGGCACTGGCGCTATTAAGTACACATTTACAACAACAATTGAGCAAATTTCATGTAAAAGGCGGACTGAGCTGTGAGGTGAGACTCAAAATACCAATACACAAACGGGAAGATCCGAGAGCAGACCTTGCTTTTCAATTACAAAACAGCACCCTCAGTATTATGGGCATCGATTTAGAACAAACTAACTTGATCGGCTCCTTTAACAACCAAAGCGATACCCTAAAACCTACAGATGACGAAAACTCAATAGTTAATATATCTAAGGCAGATTTCAATTATCATGGAATTCTCTGCGCTATCGATGGTTCCCTGCATAACCTCACCATACCACATATAGAAGCCTGTTTCAATGCACAAGCACCTCTTAAAGCATTGCACTATTTCATAGACAGTACCCAGTACCGATTACCCAAAGGCGACATCACATTTTCTGGCGACTACACGGGTCCTCTGCTCGAAGTGAGCACATCAGGTGTTAAAATGCCCGGCGCCCGCTTACATGGCCTCCTAAGCATACATGATGGACAGTTTATCATGGAAGGAAAAAATTTAGATTTTTCCAACACTGATGCTCAAATCCAATTTGATGAGTCTGATGTAAACCTGAAACAATTAAGCTTTTTATTGAACGACAACCCCATGAACCTCACAGGTCAGGTGAAGAATCTTTTACCTTTTTTGCTATATCCTGACCGAGACATGAATGTTGGCCTCCAACTCTACTCTAGCAAATTTCACGTGGACAAATTATTTGTTCCAGACAAAGTGAGTGCAGAACCCGGCCAATACATCAAAAAAGACTCCTCCAAGTGGCTCATGACCCGTGTGGGCAATATTATGAACCACATAGAGGTGAACTTTAGTCTGGTTATGGACAAAGTCTACTGGAAACGAACCAATGGCGCCAAGGTCACCGCCATGCTTTCCTTAAATAAAAAATCAGTGCGCATTCATAAATTCTTTGCTAAGTTCGAAGCAGGGGGATCAGTATCTTTAAAAAGTAGATACCTCCTCAGACCAAACAACAATGCCCACTTTTCCATGCAGGCGCAACTCAAAGGTATAGAGGCCTCAAATCTGTTTTATACCTTCGACAACTTCAGCCAAGCTACGGTGACACATGAGAATCTTGAAGGACGCATAGACGCCAAGGTACTCTTCTCCTGCGACTTGCAACAACTGTATATTCCTCAGCAAAAATCTATGAATGCTGAGGTCGGTCTTGTGCTCCGTAATGGTAGACTTAAAAACTTTGCGCCTTTCAAAAACCTCAATCGCTTGGTCTTTAAGCACAGAGACTTGATGGACATCCAGTTTGAAGAGATTAACAATCAATTTATGCTCAAAGGTTATGAGCTCTATGTGCAGAAAATGCAAGTGAACTCCTCTGCCTTGAGCCTATCGGTAGAAGGCGTGTACAGCTTTAAGGACAAAACCGATTTGAGTATCAAAATTCCGCTGAGCAACCTAAAGAGCAAGCACGATTCTACTTATTATCACATAGAAGAAGGTAATGGCATCAGTCTCTTGCTCCGTGCCAAGGAGAAGAATGGTAAAATGGCTGTATTCTTGGATCCCTTTGACAAATATCATAAGGAATCTAAGGTTCAATGATAAAAGCGCCTCTATTCGTACGGATGGGAAACAATCTTCTCTCTCCCTTACTCGAAACATTTAACAAAAAAGGGGAGCCTCTTCTGGAGACTCCCCTTTTTTTGTTCTTATTGAACCCTACTCAAGGGTTCGCTCCACTCACCAGTGCCGTTGCGGTTTACCGCACGCACGCAGTAGAAATACCTTTGCCCCTTTACTATGTCATCATCCGTAAACTTGAGCTTTTTCACCGTCCTCAGAAAAGGATAAGGCGGCGCCAATACCAAAGTTTTAGGGTCATCGCTCCGGCCTCTTTGTACTTCGTAATACTCCGCGCCCTCTGTCTTGCTCAGCTGAACGATAAAGCCTATGCCATCGTAGTCGTCAATAATACTGTCGATCACTACCTTGGCAGGAACCGAGTGGTTTTTGGAGCCTCCACCAGCTCCCTTTTGGCTTTGTGCACTCAAGCCATACTCGTTGAGTTTCTCAGGATTTTCTTTATGCAGCCCAAACGCGAAGTTGTCGATCTGGTCAATCGTTTTCTTCTGCTCTTCAATCTCTTTACGGGCAAGTTCCCTGCGCTGCTGTACCAGTTGTAGGCCATCATCAATCGATTTGTCCAAGTCCTCCAGTTTTTTGATCCCATCATCAATGATGTCGATGGTAACGGGCATGTTCACCCATTTGTCTGCATTTTTCACGATACCGCTTTTTCTCATTTTCAGTTCGTCGATCTGTTCTTCAATGTATTTAGTCATATGATTTAAAAAGATTTTTATGCCGCAATTTTAAGCCTTAGGCAGAAAATCTCAAAACAGAGCCCTATAAAATATAGGCAGAAGGCCCTTTCGGTAAAATATAGAATCTCAAAAACTGAATATAAAATAATGTTGAAAAAAGAAATCCTCATCGTGTGTGACAACACATAAATTTAAGGCAGCCCATGCGAATATAATTTTTAATTTAAATCCATTTTCGGCTCCTTTAGATATATAAACGGCATCAGAAGTACTATTCTTGAAAAAATATATCAACTATTCGACGAATTTTTAACAAAATTAAAGGCAAAGAATGATTCTTTTGTGAAAAATGTAACTTATGAAGTATGTTTTGGTAAAAGTTAACTCATAAGATACAGAAAAGTAATTTTGAAATAGTACTCTCCTCGAAAAAAATAGTGGTATTTCTCATAGAAATAGTACTCTTGTTGCAGAAAATAGTGGTATTTTTTTGAAAAATAGTACTCTAAATTCTAAAACATAGCACTCTCATCTGAAAAAATAGTGGTATTTCTCACAGAAATAGTACTCTTGTTGCAAAAAATAGTGGTATTTTTTTGAAAAATAGTGCTTTAAATTTTAAAACATAGTACTCTCATCTGAAAAAATAGTGGTATTTCTCACAGAAATAGTACTCTCGTTGCAGAAAATAGTGGTATTTCTCACAGAGATAGTATTTATATTTTTTGAATTCTGTACTATTTCCGCAGAAAACAGTACAATCTCTCAGCATAGGGTGCACTATTCTCGGTGCTGAAGGCGCTAGGTTCTCAATAAAAAATCAGGAGAAGCATATCGTGGACGCCTATTGGGGACGTGTATTTACAGTTAGGGTTAGCGTCTTCAAGTAAGAACAAAGTCGAATTAATTAATATGAATGCCAATCAAGGATAGGCCCATTTATTGTTTGCAAGTTTGATAACAATTAGATAAACTTGTATTAGAATTATATAAAAAAATGACCAGAGCGAATCTATTATATGAAACCAAAGGGAAAGCCTGCAACTAATTCATAAATAGACACAATAAAAATGGATCGGTGGGGTAATTAATTGTTGACAACAGGCATTAAAGACCGTGAAAGCAAATTATTTTAGCTAACAATAAGAAAATTAAAAAGGTAAAATTAAGATGTAAAATGATTAAGTTTGCGACTAGAAAATGAATAGGTCAAATTACTTTAGCTTTATAGAGGAACGCACTAACCTACTTGCTACTAGGATTATTTCTCGCGGAAGATTGAATATTTTAGACTACCATGGACACTCAGAAAACTTCTATCAATACTTCTTGAATGAAGTTTACGGTTGGGGTGTTACAAACGAAAACGACAACAAGCAAAATGTTGAGGCGATTGATTTGATCGACCATTCTCAAAAAAACAAGTTTGTAATTCAAGTTTCTTCAACAGCAACCAAACAAAAAATAGAATCGTCTCTTTCCAAGGACTCCATTAAAAACTATACAGGTTATACCTTCAAGTTTATTTCAATTGCGAGAGATGCTGATGATTTAAGAAAAGACACCTTTAAGAATCCTCATGGAATTAGATTCACTCCTTCAGCCGACATCATTGATAAAAATTTAATCCTTTCAAAAATAAGAGGGATGCACATTGACGACCAAGAACGAATTTACAAGTTTGTAAAAAAGGAATTGGTAAACGAAATTGACCCATTAAGACAGGAATCAAATTTGGCAACGGTCATCAATATTCTCTCAAAAGAAGATTGGGATAAAAGTGAACCTATTTCAGAGATAAATAGCTATGAAATTGATAGAAAAATAAGCTTTAATAAATTGTCAAATGCCAAAGAGTGGATAGATGAATATTATTTCTATTGCAAAAGAATAAACGATATTTATTCGGAGTTTGATATACTTGGCTCAAACAAAAGCAAAACGGTTCTTGCAACTTTCAAAAATGTTTACTTGAAAGCTAAAAACGAATGTTCTGGAGATGAATTATTTGATGAAATTATCAATAAAATCACTGACAGAGTTCTTAACAGTTCTAACTATGAAGCTATCCCAATAGAAGAATTAGAGCAAAGTATTCGAATTATAACTGTTGATGCGTTTATTAGATGCAAGATTTTTGAAAACCCTAAAGACTACAACTATGCTACTACCTGATAACATACACCCAGAAAATAGTATCTACTACAATGGTGCATTTGTAATTGAATCGTTGAAACAGAATCAAAAGATCAAATTACTTGATCTTTACCAAGAGGTCAAAGCTAAAAGGTCAATGTCATTTTCGGTCTTTATCCTTTGCTTGGATTGGCTTTATTTAATTGATGTGGCTAGAATTAACAACTTAGACGAGATTGAATTATGTTCATAAAATCATTATCGGTAACAAGCGGAGCAAAAGTTATTCGTGAAATAGAATTTCACAAAGGACTGAACTTGATTGTTGATGAAAGTGAAAATCAAATCACTGGAAACAGCGTAGGTAAGACGACTGTTCTGAAATTAGTGGATTTTTGCTTAGGTGCAAACCCAAAGCATATTTATGTTGACCACGAAACAAGAAAACAAGAATATAAGCTTGTAAAAGATTTTCTCATTGACAATAAAGTTCTAATCACGCTAGTTCTGACTTCCGATTTAGATAATGGGACTGACAATATAGTAATTGAAAGAAACTTTTTAGCACGGAGAGAGATAATAAGAAGAATAAATGGTGTAGAGTTAACAGAAGATGAGTTTGAAGTAAAATTGAGCAGTTTAATTTTTCCTGAACATCTAGCGAGCAAACCAACTTTCAGGCAGATTATTTCTCATAATATTCGATACAAAGACGAAAGCATAAACAATACCCTAAAAACACTTGACACATATACTTCCGATGCAGAGTATGAAACTCTTTATCTTTTCCTTTTTGGATGTGAATTTACTAAAGGCAATAGCAAGCAAGAAATTCTAACTAAAATCAGACAAGAAGATACCTATAAAACGAGATTAGAAAAGAGCCAAACAAAAACCGCCTATGAAACTGCTTTATTGCTTATTAATAATAACATTGAAGCATTAAATAAAAGAAAGAGCAGTTTCAATTTAAACGAAAACCTAGAATCGGACTTGGATAAACTTAATAAAGTTAAGTATGAAATCAACAAAACAAGTTCAACAATTGGTAAATTAAATATTAAAAAAGACCTCATAAGGGAAGCAGAAGCTGAACTTCAATCTAATAAGTCTGAAATTGATTTACGACAACTAGAAATAATTTATGATCAGGCAATTTCCCAAATAACGTCAATTCAAAAAACGTTCTCTGACCTTGTTTCATTTCACAACGCAATGATTGGAGAAAAAGTCAAGTTCATTACTAAAGAATTACCTTCAATTGAAAAAGCAATTCAAGAAAACAACAATTCTCTCAAAAGACTTCTTGAGGAGGAGAAAGACTTATCGTCTCTTATATCAAAAAGTGACTCTTTTGAAGAACTAGAAAAAATAATTGCCGAACTGACCGAAAAATATAGAAAAAAGGGGGAGTACGAAAGTATAATTGAACAACTAAATGAAGTTGATACTAACCTAAAAGATTACAATAAACAATTAAATGAAATAGACAACGAGCTATTTAGTGACAGTTTTGAGCAAGTTGTAAAAACTCAACTTAATAAATTTAACGTTCACTTTGCTTCAATATCTAATGAGTTGTATGGAGAGCAATATGCTGTAAAGTATGACATTATAACCAATCGAAAAGGACAAAGACTATATAAATTCAGTGCGTTCAATGCAAATATGAGTTCGGGTAAAAAACAAGGCGAAATTTCTTGTTTTGACCTTGCATATACCTTGTTTGCGGACGAAGAAAATATACCTTGTCTACATTTTTTATTAAACGACAAGAAAGAATTAATGGACGACAAGCAACTTGTAAAAATTGCAGAGTTCGTGAATAGAAACAATATTCAATTCGTTGCTTCAATTTTGAAAGACAAACTACCTGTAGAAATAAATAGAGAAGAATACTTTGTAGTAAAATTATCACAAAATGACAAACTATTCAGAATTGGGGATTAAAATATAAACACTTCTGCTAGTAGAGTCTTCAACGATTCTACTTCTCCTCTAACCCCTTTATCCTCTCCTGTAAATAGCTGATCTTCTCTTCCAGAAGTTTGATTTTGTCCTCGTAAAGTGCTTCTAGTTTGGTGGATTGATATTCATGAATTACAGAAAAGCTTTTGTCATGTGCTGTTCCATGGTTATTAAAAACCAATTTTTCATCAAAAGTCAACAAATCCTCTGGTTTCATTTCAAAGATACCAGAAAGTTCGAGCAGGCGTTCCATGTTGATCGATACCTCATCGCGCTCTATGCGCTGGTAGCCTGAAAGGCTCATGTTGAGGCGGTCGGCCATGTCTTTAGGGCTGATGTTTTTGAGTTCTCTGATCTTATGAATCTTGTTGCCGATCTTCATGATGTGTCTTTTAAAAAAATATAGGCTTTACATGCTGCGCCTGTATACAAACATAGTATTTTTTTGTGAGATTTTACCTGCATAAAAGTTGTAAAAAAGGCATAAAGTGCCGAGCAGACCTTTTAAAATGGGGCCTTGTGAGGGCCTGAGGGCTTAATTTTGTAGTATAATTCATCATCGCAATTCTTAAATACTACTCTTATGAACGCAAAAGCACAGAAAGAAATCGTTCTTCATCTCATCTTCAACGATCTAGTCAACTGCAAACTCATTTATGGTCTCAGGGCGCTTCACATAGACGCTGGGCTGTATAGTTTGTGCATGGCTGAGTCGATCTTTAAACTCATGGGCGCTACCGAAACGCAGTGTAGGCATGAGCACTACGACCGCTATGCGGCTCTTTGTCGCAAAGCCACAGACATCCCCTATACCGAAGGGCAAGAACATGCCCTACAGGCACTGGCCTTGGAAATTTATGAGGACTTGGCTCGTGGCTTTTGAAAAAAGAGGGTTGTGGATATGTAAATGGGGCAAGATGGTTATGATATCATCCTTGTTTGTAACCATAGGGGGTAAACTTAAGGATTAGCGGATAATTAGTCCCGTAGGGACGGTATATTGGTAGCTAGATTATAATCGAGAAGGAATAAGTCACGTCAGTGACGATATAGTAATGGTCGTGAAAAAAACGGTATACTGGAAAATTGCAATATCAAAACTATGTCGTCGCTACGCGACTTGGTAGCTAGGCTTGGAACGGTTCCTACCAATATATCGTCCCTACGGGACTTTGATAGATCCTAACTTTTTGGGGCCATGTCGTACGCAGCATATCATCCCTTCAGTTTTCAGTACTCACTTACTGGCATAGATGTTCACGCTGAGCTGCACACTTATTAAATTCAACCATCAAAACCCAAAACATAACACTTATTAGGTATCTTTGCACCAAAACAACGCATTCATGTCTTTTTCGAGTCTAGGGTTATCTCCATATCTGCTTAAAGCAATTTCAGAACAACAGTATAAAGAGCCCTACCCTATTCAAGCACAAGCCATCCCTCCTATCTTGCAAGGCAAAGACCTACTCGGCATCGCCCAGACAGGCTCGGGCAAAACAGCAAGTTTTGTATTACCCATTCTAGAACATTTACAAGTACAGCAAGCCTCCAAAAGCAGATACATCAAAGTATTGGTACTGGTACCCACTAGGGAGCTCGCGGTACAAATCGCGGAGGTATTTGAAACCTTTACCAAGCATATTCCGCAACAGATCAAAACCCTTGCGGCTTATGGTGGTGTGTCTATCAACCCACAAATGATCGCACTGCGCGATACCGATATATTGGTAGCAACACCTGGTCGACTCTTGGACCTGATCGACTCCAATGCGGTACAACTCTCGCACGTCTCTCATTTGGTACTAGACGAAGCCGACAAAATGCTCAATGTGGGCTTCAAAGATGAAATGAACAATATTTTGGCACTGTTACCCAAACAGAGACAAAGTGTCCTTTTTTCTGCTACGCTAGGGGAAGCCTTAAGGGAGATCAAGGACTTGATGCTGCACGACCCTGTGACTATAGAAATAAAACCCGAAGAGAAGAATATAGACCTCATCAAACAGGTGGCTTATCTGGTTGATGATGAGCGCAAAGGGCTCATGCTGAGATACCTGATCAAAAGCCAAAACATGCAACAGGTATTGGTCTTCGTTTCTGCTACCAAAAAGGCTGATAATGTGACCGTAAAACTGAACAAAAATGGCATAGAGGCGGCTGCGATGCATGGCGACAAAAGCCAAGGCGCTAGAATGGACGCTCTGAATAAATTCAAAGCAGGCAAACTGCGCGTACTGGTAGCTACCGATTTGGCCTCTAGAGGCATAGACATACAGTTTCTACCCTATGTGATCAACTACGAACTGCCTCGCTCACCTATCGACTACGTACATCGCATCGGCAGAACAGGCCGTGCAGAGGCATCAGGCGAAGCCATTACTTTGATTTGCGAAGCCGACGCGCACCATTTTAAGATTATTCAGAAAAAAATGGGTAAAAAAGTCGAAATAAGAGATACTAAGGACTTAGACTTGAAAGGTTATTGATACTTTTCAGGCAAAATAGCCAGCTTTAAACATACTATTTTCCTCTTTCTGTGCTCTGTACGGAGAATCAGGTGCAGCCGCTCTCCGTACATGATAATGAATGTAGAGACTTTGTCTCGGATTTTCTTAAAATGGCCTAGCAATCTACGATATTGAGGGTAGTGAAGGTATGTGATCAAATTCGAGACTCAACTTGTCCTACCGTGTGGACACAAATATTGTTTTGTTTTAGTTCATGTCATACCTAGCCGCTGCCGCGGTGGCCTACTTTTTGTCTTAACACAAAAAGTAGCAAAAAAGTCAAGGCGACAAGAAAATCAGCGGGTCTTCCTTGCCACGCACCCGCCCAAATCCTTGAAACTCGGTCTCGTGCCTCGCCCTCAAACACAAGGATTTGTTGGCTAGCCACACACGAAGCCCTCGCATTTTCTTGAATGCCCTGCGGAGCCAGTCTTTTCATCCGCATGTAACAGTTCTAATTGTATTTCTTGTCCCAGTTCAGGTTATTAAGGTCATACAGAATTAGGGGTTGTACTGAGATGTGTCCACACGATAGGAAAGGTCGGGAGCTTCTATACATATTGGAAAATCTTAGAGCAGCTTCGCCTGATTGTAAGGATGATTAGAATCATAACCAGCAAAGTCTACAGAACCCATTCTTCATTTTTTGTGAATATTTCATATCTTTACCTATGCTTTGTGCACAAAGCACTCCCAGATCAGACATTTATTCATGAAAAAGTTATTTTTTTTATTTACTCTTTTAAGTAGTTTTCTCTCCATTGCTCAAGATTCATTGAAGGTTCCAATGACCCTAGAATCACTGCCAGAACAAGTCAGGAACCGTCCAGACACCTTTCAAATATGCTACATTACCGAAATGCTCCAACTCTATAAGGAGAAAAGCTTTATTTTAGATTCTATCAGAAAACATAAATCTGTCCCCCCCATACATGCAGTAAACTTCCCTCCAGAGCTCAAGACTGCCCCTTTCCCTCATAAAAAAAGCATATTCATTGGTTCCGTACTTGCCGCGATTCTCAAAGCTAATGACAAGGTGCTCAAGGAAAGAGCTGAAATACAAACGCTCTCCCTAAAGGACAGTATTACTAGTGCAGACTCCATCGCATTAGCCGAATATAAAAGAAAGTACTATGCATCTTCCTTTGAAGAGCTGCTTCATAAAGTGGACATCTTGCCTCCATCTTTGGTCATTGCCCAAGGGATCAACGAGAGTGGCTGGGGAACTTCGTTTTTTGCGAGGCAGGCCAACTCTATTTTCGGACTCAAAGCACCCGCCAAATCTTCCATCCCGACCATTAAGCACCCCAAGACTTCTTTTAAAACTTATAAGTTCAGAACACTTGAAGAAGGCATAGAGGAATATCTCCTAAACATGAACCGTCACAAGCTGTACAAGCCCCTACACGATATTCGCGCGCAAAAAAGAATTAAAGGGCTCACCATTACCGGAAAAGCACTATTGCCAGGTATGAAACGCTACTCTTCTCGGGGCTCCGCCTATTTGAGAACCGTTACTCAGCTAATAAATATGTACCATCTCGAGGACTTTGACACTTGTACGCTCTCTAAAGACGAGGATATTTTTTTAAGATTTGTCCCAAACTAAACGATGTTGCAAGAGGAACTTATTAAGGAACTTCAATGCACATATTTAATTATATAGGAAGGAGTTCACAACATACATCACCTCCTTCCGTATACTGTTCGTAAAGTATTAAACTCTTTAAATCATAGAGGCCCCTATAATCAGAATTTTTGAATGATTAAATTTTTTTACAAAATGATAAATCCTAAAATATTGTTGAATACAATTGCAACAATGACCCTGCTGCTTGCCTGTGACAATATACAAGAAAACGAAACCAGTGCGATCCCTTTGCGCAAAGATTCAGTAGCTGAGACGATCTCTCACCCACTACCCAAAGACGAAAGCCCAGCACATACGACAGGGATTCCAGAGGAAAACGTGGTAACACCGACGGTCGAAAAGACCAAAAACACGGAAGAAAAACCACCTGCTCGTAAAATAAGACATGCCAAGAAATTCGTTAATCCTGTATCGGAAAATACAGACAATACTGAAGACCTAAGTACGAACTACTTCAAGGCTTTGGAATTTATGAAAAAGCAAAAATACAATGAGGCCCTAAGAAGCCTTGACAAAGTTATTGAACTCGACTCCACCTTTCAAGACGCCTTTTACAATAGAGCTGTGGTAAAAAGCACTCTGGGGATGTTTGAACTTGCCCTCGATGACTATTCCAAATCCATTGACCTTGGCAAGAAACTAGCTGATTCCTACAACAATAGGGGCTTAACTAAGGTGAAACTGTACGACTACAACGGCGCCGTAATAGATTATGACAAAGCGATTTCTATAGATAGTAATAAGGCCGAGATCTATTTCAACAGGGCAAGTGCCAAGATCTCTAATAAAGATTTTGATGGAGCCCTTAAAGATCTTCAAACAGCCAAACGCAAGGAAACAGACGATATCGATGCCACTACTGAAAACTACATGGAAGCCCTTGCCCTGTATGATGCCGCGGAAATCAAACTCAAAGCTAAAGAGTATGAGCAAGCCAAAGAATTGTACAACAAGGCTATAGAAATGGCGCCTGATCAAGCCTACTTTGTATTCAAAAGAGGGATTTGCAAGTCAAAAACCAATGACAAGGCTGGCAGTGTGGAAGATTTCAAAAAGGCGATCAGCATGAACAGCAACCTTGCTGAAGCCTATAACGAACTTGGGCAAATCAAGCTCGAATCCAAAGATATGGAAGGTGCACTCAAAGATTTTGACAGGGCCATAAAGGCAGATAAGAGTTTTATTCCTGCCCATAAGAACAAAGCTTTGACCAAAATCGAACAAAAAGACTATAAAGGAGCCTTGAGCGATTTTGAGTTCGTAACCAACGCGTACCTAAAAGCTCCTGATCGAAATAAGGAAATAGATGGTAGCTTTTTCTACAAAAGTGCACTATGTAAAATCAACCTAGGCAAATACAACGCTGCCCTTGTTGATCTAGACAAAGCCCTAGAGCTTGACAATAGCCTCTACGATGCTTACTACGAAAGGGCCTTGGTCAAAAACAAACACAAAGATATGAGTGGTGCTAATAAGGATTTCAGTACCGCAATTGAAAAAAACATCAAACCGCTAGAGAGTTTCAATGCAAGAGGTCTTAACAAAACAGAATTGGTCGACTACGATGGTGCCATTAACGACTTTACTGATGTACTGAAGATCGATAGTAACTACACAGACGCCCTCTACAATAGAGCTGAGGCCAAACTCAGGAAGGGCGACCTTGTAGGTGCCGAGCAAGATTACAATAAAGCCTTAGAAAAAGACAGTAAAGCCAGCGACAAAAAGAAGGAGATTTCGTCGCGACTCACCAAAAGAAGTGTGATCAAATATAAAATGAAAAAATACAATGATGCCATTGCAGATTGTGATGCGGCAATAGCATCGAACCCTGCCAATGCAGACGCTTACTACCAAAGGGGCAATATCCATGATGAAATCAAGAAACCAAAACTTTCTCTGGAAGATTATAGCAAGTGCATAGAAATTGCGCCAAACTACTACCAAGCTTATTACAATAGAGCACTAGTTTACCATAATAACAACCAGCTCGACAAAGCAGTACTGGATTACCAAAAAGTGCTTACGATTAATGACACTCTTTTTGAAGCATACCATAACCTTGGTGTGGTAAAAGAGCAACAAAAACTTTTCAAAGAAGCAAGCGAACAATACACTAAGGCTATCACATTGAAAAAGAGTGATGAGTCCATCAAAAAAGACTCTTATCTCCATCGCGCCATTTGTCGCAACGAAATAGGTGAGAAAATTGGAGCCTGTGAAGACGCCAACAAAGCACTCCAATTGCAAGCAAATGATGCCAAATATTTCGTAAATAAGTTTTGCAAAAAATAACATTTTAGATCCTTTAGACCACAGAAAAAACCTAGCAGATACTGCTAGGTTTTTTCTTTATAAACAACTGTAAACAAATACTTTGAAAAGTTTTCGCAATACAAAGACCAAACGTAATTACATCTACAGAAATCCTTCAGAATTGTTATATATGTTTGAGGTAAGATTTAAATACAAAAGAACGGAAGAATTCAAGTTCTGGTATAACCCCCAAATAATTGCAAGCTAAGTTTCTTATGTGTGTTTAAATCCCAATTGGGCGTGCATTTTCAGGCCCAATATGTATCCTTGTTAAAGTACAGAAGTCTATGTCACAAAACATTGCACCAGAAAGGAAGGTATTAACTGCTATCCCTTTTGATTTACAAAAAACGATCAAAGACTTGAAAGTTTATCTTCCTGCACAAGCACCGCTTAAGGATTTTATATTTCAGAATAGCCTTGAATCATTCATAAACCTCAGTTTCTTCGAAGGAATCAACACTGCATCTGAGACATTCGGTTACAAGACCATGCTTTCTATTGCCGAATTTAGGTCCTTATACAAAAAAGGGCGCATCAGGGAAGATATCTTAGACAAGATCATCGCAGACAAAAAAGGGGAAAACTCAGTTGCCGAGTGGAAAGAACAATTATTGACCAAAAACTATGCGCCCCCCGCACCTGCCCGCATAGGTCAACTCAGAAGCAGTTGGAAAAAACAATACAATATTGATCTCGATACACTAGTGCATCCTACACTGTTCAGAATGCTGTGTAGCTATTTGGATCAAGGAATTTCGATATGGAACTTTCCGCTCTGGAAAAATGGCTTTTTGCAGTCTATCAAAGAAATGGAACAAAACAGCTATACAAGTTTTTTCAAGACCGAAAGACCTCACAAACTACTTCTGGAAGGAAACCACAAACTAGAAGATTTGCTAAAAATAGTGGTAGGTGATGAATCGCTCTACAACAGATATATTTTTGACCAACAGTTTGCACACCAAGGTTGGGCGGGCATGGTTTCTATCATAGAAGACCGCCCTGAAACCCTTATGGATGCAAAAAAAATCTCTTTAGAAGAATTGATCGTGTTTGAGCTCCTTCTAGAAATTGATTTCCTAGACAGGAGCTTGGGAAAGACTTGGCCTCCACTCTGTAGTAAATTGGCCACCAAGCCCGAGGAACTGTTCCAAAAGAATAAGGCAACGGAACTTCAAGAAGCACAAGCATTGTGGCAAGAAGCCTTCGAATGGACTTATTATGATGAGGTTTTAGCAAGTGTAAAGATAGAAAAACCGCAGTATCCCGTAAGCCCTCAAAAAACTTTTCAGGCAATGTTCTGTATCGACGACAGGGAAACTTCTTTTCGCGACTATTTGGAAAAAACTGATATCGATTGCGAAACATTTGGCACTCCAGGCTTCTTCAATGTTGAGTTTTATTTTCAACCAGAATTTGGTAAGGCATATACAAAGCTATGCCCCGCACCTGTAAGCCCTAAATACCTAATTAAAGAGATAGGTACCACTACCAAGAGAGCCAAAGACGTACATTTTGAAAAACAGACTTTCTCTTTGTCTGCGGGCTGGCTTATCTCTCAGACTCTGGGCTTTTGGGATGCCATAAAGCT
>CAMFLX010000076.1 GCA_945957555.1 uncultured Cytophagales bacterium | reverse complement strand
ACGATAAGAGTCTTAAAGCTGAAGTTGATATCAAAAACAATAATGACACAAAGTCAATAGACTGATAAACATCACCTCAAATATATGAAAGATTGATTGGACAAGGCGGAAAACGTATGATTTAATAGATACTACGGATACACTTTACAATCAGCAAAAGTACAGGATTTCAAAAACCTGTACTTTTTACTTCTTTCTAATGTAGAAGAAGAATTTTAATGTAAATAAAACAAATAGATCAAGATGAACAATTTGAAAATAGTCCTTTTGGGATGTATCGCAACCACTACCATGTTAAGTTGCGATAAGTCTTCAGAAAAAAAGATAGAGGATGCAAAGGAAAATGTGGTTGAAGCTAAAAAAGATTTGGTACAGGCTCGTTTAGATTCTACTAATGAATACTTAAAGTACAAAGAAGAAGTGGAAATTAAACTTACAGAAAACGACCGCAAAATCGCTGAACTCAAGGAGAAAATGAAAGAGGAAAAGAAAGAAATTCGTGATGAATATCAACAAAAACTCCAAGAACTCGATGAGAAAAACGCAAAGCTAAAAACTAGGATTGAAGAACACAAGGAAGGTGTGAGTGAGAAATGGGATACCTTCAAACGTGACTTTAACCAAGAGCTGGATGAGTTAGGTAAATCACTTTCTTCTATGGCAGAAAAAACAAAAAGAAGGACTAAAAAGAAAGACTTTCATTTTACTATACCCAATAAGGACAGCAGTTAGGCTGTCCTTTGCTATTTTAGCACACTTAATTTTAGTTTGTTTATAATGATATAAAACAATTAGATCTACATTAATTGCTTACCACAAAAGCCTTTAAGTTCCTACTAAATAAGATATTTCAAAGCCCAAACAATCTCTTTCATTACCTTATAATTATTTTCAATATCTTAGGGAAAATAAGATTAGTATAAATGAAGTTTTTGCATTCTAATTTATGGGTTCTATTGCTAAAAGAACAATAACATTTAGTTATCTCTTTCTTATCTTGGTGATATCTCTTTTTCTCTTTTTCAAAGTTACCATGAGTAAAAACGAGTATTATGGTCTGTGCGACTCAAGGCTCTATGATGCTCTAGTTTGGCTTAGTATTGTTTTTGTATTCCTACTGAATCACTTTTATAATAAACAGAGAATAGCCTATAATATAGTCTCAACCTATCTATTGAGCAGATTAAGCCTGTATTGCACCCACTTGATCTTTAGAATGTACCATTTCCCACTCGACAAATTCTTTAGGAAAGGATTGCCGCAGTATTGGTACTTGAACTACAAATGGTTTGAACTTTTCGTCTTTACATTGATTCTTGTTGCGCTTTCAGAACTTTTGTTTTTCTTGCTCAGAAAGATTTTAAAGGAAAAATTAATTTTAAGACAAGAAAGTAAGTTATAAACTTCAGACGGGCACGAACTAGCAACTATTTTAAAATGCTTTCAGCTTCCTTTTTCAAAAATCTATATTTAATATTGAGCATTAATATTAAAGTATGTCAAATAACAACGTCATTACTACGTTTTTCAATGCCTTAAAGAGGTCAGATCCTGAAACAGTACAGAGCTGTTACCACGAAGAAGGTACTTTTTCTGATCCCGTGTTTGGGCCCTTGGATCCAAGACACTCTAAGGCCATGTGGGAAATGCTCCTCACCAATAACGACGACTTAGAGGTAGAATATGAGATTCTAGAACAAAGTGAGAGTTCGGCAAAAGTAAAGTGGCTGGCCGACTATACCTTAAGAAAAACCAAAAGAAAGGTGAGCAATCCTATCGTTTCTAACTTTGTATTAAAAGACGGCAAGATCTTCAGACAAGTAGACGACTACGACCTGTACAAGTGGAGCAAAATGGCTTTGGGATCGTCAGGGACTCTTTTTGGTTGGACTTCACTGGTGCAAAACAAAATCAGAGAAGACGTGCTCAAGACCCTAGAGTTTTACATGAATGTAAGGGGTAAATAGACAGAAATTATGTGTCCCTGTGCTATCGATGACGGCAAGACACCTTTCGTTTTATGCATTTTAAATAAAACAGTATCTTTATCTATAATCGTTAGTGAACATGGAGCCTTCGAAAGAATTAAATGATGAAAATCAAAAGCTAGATAAAAATCTTCTGACCAGTATAGCACAGAAGCTCTTAGGTGCTAATAAAGTACCAAAGTTTGAGTTTGAATATGAAGGCAAAAAATATATAGCGGATGATTTGGGCAATAAGATTCATTTTAAAGCTGCCAAAAGCACTAAGTTCTATGCGGGATTTGCCCGTTATGAAAACAAGACGATCACCGACGTACATTTCTTTGAAGAACCAATCCATGAAAGCGATTATTCTATGGTAGGTTATCTATCACAAATTTTATTTGAAAATACTGATGAATAAAAGAGCCACTTCTGTTTAAAAAATGACTCTCTTAATTCAATAACTTATTCTTTAATAATTTTTTTGTAAATTTTCTGATTACCTATTAATAGTTCTAGCATGTAAATACCTGATGACAGCTTTGTTCCAATATTAGAATTCTGTGAATTGTTTTGTTCAACTACATTTCCCAACACATCAGTGATCTTATAAGTATATGACTCAGAAATATTTAGACTGATAAAATCTTTAAAAGGATTTGGGAAAGCTTTAACTCCACTGTTGAATTCATTATCATCCTCTATTGCAACCACATTATTATCAACTGGAACCGCACCAGTGAAACCTGTTTGACTTGCAGTAGAGATCACCAATACCAAATACCCGTCTTTTACCACCACATTATTAGGTTCAAAATCTGTAAGGTTTTCACTAAATGTCCAGTTGGCTTTTGACCATCTACTTGTATTGAAAGTGTTAAAATCGTCTGTCCAGCTCAAGGTAAAATCTGTACCGTTGTTACCAGTACCTGGTGTGTAGGTTGAATATTTGATCCAATTTACAAACTGATAGGCAGGTAAGGCTCCAGTATCAAATGTTCCAACCCAGCTAGTTATGTTTGCTGCCCATAAGTTAAATCTAAAAGATTGAGTATTTGTAAGTTCGGTTACTTGTCCACCAGTAGTTTTTCTCATCAATACACCATCAATATACCAAGCAATATACGCTGGTGTCCATTCTAATACATAGGTATGATAATCATCGCCCATAGAGTAACCAGGACTATGCACTTGCTCAGAATATTTTTTGGGATTGTTGGTTATGATATTGGACTGAAACGTAGTAGCGTTGTTTTTTCCAAACACCTCTATATCAATTTCTTCCCAAAAAGTACCAGACACCTCAGAACCGTTCTTATAGGTAAAAAAAGTAGATAATATACCGCTGCCTTTTGCCATTCGCATACGCATTTCCATCTTACCATATTTGTAACTTTGGTTGGAGTAGACCTCTGCGCCTTTGTAATTTTTTTGCGCCCTAGCGCCCAAAACCATGAATAGTAATGAAGCTGTTAAAATTGTTTTAAAGGTGTTCATTTTTTTGTTTGATTTATCTGTAGTGTTTTTAATCTGGTAGTAACTCCTTAATGAAGTTTATACGCAATGTAAACCTATTACTTTCAACCTATTTATACTTGGTAAAACACAAAAAAGACTTGTAAAAATCAGCAAATGGTTCTTAGACAAATATTTATTGAAGTGTCGAAAGAGAATAATTAATCATTTTTTAAATGTATTACTAAAAGGACTATACTCGCTCACTTATAATTAAGTCAGAGTTATGGATAGTAGCTCGTCATAATGTTGCTTTTTTTTAGAGGGAGGGGTAGTACATTTTGGAATAAAATTAAATTTACCTTTTTAAACATTCGTGTATTCATCGCTGTACTAAATTTAAATTTTTATGAAAAAACCATTATTTATAGCTATTTTTCAATTATTAGCTTTTTCAATTTCTGCTCAATGCCATAATTCTGTCTCTGCATGCACAAGTGCAGTATCCATAGTCATGAAAGATGGTACTCTTTTTAGTTGGGGAAACACCTATTCAAGAACATTTGGTGATGGTATTATTAAAGAAAATTTGTTAATTCCAACAAAAATAGGAGCTGATAACGATTGGAAATTTGTTTCAACTGGTGAATTAGACTCTTGGGGGATTAAAACTGACGGAACTTTATGGCATGCTGGCGCCTATTCCTATAGTAGTAAAGATATCGATACAGCTTTTACACAAATAGGTATAGAAAAAGATTGGAAAAATATAAATGCAGAAAATAGAGTAGCAATTAAAACCGATGGTACATTGTGGGTATTTGATATAACTTCAAATTCACTGTTTAAACAAATAGGAACAGATAAAGATTGGGAGAAAACTGTATCACATTTTGGGACCTTGGCAATTAAATCAGATAGTACACTGTGGAATTTAAACTATTCCAATGGTTCTAAAAGTCAAATTGGAAATTCTAAATGGCTTATGGTATCAAATTTTTATGATTCTTTTTACGGATTACAAAGCAATCATACTGCATGGTATGGAAGTACTAACAATCCAAATCAATTAATACAAATTGACTCAGAAAACAATTGGAAATTCATCACATATGGATTTGGTGTAAAAACCGATGGTTCACTTTGGAATATAAGATCTAACACTCCATCTATTAGAATTGGGCTAGAAAATGACTGGACTGAAGTGTATTACAACGAATTCATGATGCAGTTGGCTATTAAAAATAATGGGGATATTTATACTTGGGGTTCGGGAGTACAAGGTGATGGATCTGCAACAGTTAGTCACAATCAACCTAATAAGATATTAGCACCTTGTGTGATTACTGAGACTGAATTAGAGGAAACTAGTAATCTGATGGATGATATTTATCCAATACCTGCTACTGATGTTTTATATATCAAATCTAGTCCAGAAGTTGTTGTATTGACCGACATGTATGGTAAGACAACAATGTTGAAAGGTAATGGCTCTTATCAAACTGAGGATCTTGCTAAGGGTTTATATATATTATCCTATATAAATGGCGATGAAAAGAAAAGTCAAAAAATAGAAATTCAATAAAAAATTGGCAGCACCAACTTTGTATTAAAGTTGGTGCTTTTAAATATTTTTATATCCAAAAAACCTCAAATCACTTTCAATGTAACGTCGCCGAAAGTAACCACCATACCAGCTCTAAGTTTATTACGCTTGCGGGTTTCCACTTCACCGTTTACCTTGATTTTACCGTTTTCAATAAGAGCGTTTGCCTCTCCACCTGTTCCTACTACGTTGGTGATTTTCAGCAACTTGTTTAACTCGATAAATTCGTGCCCTTCTAATTCAAATTCTATATCACTCATGTCTATTCAATATTTTCTACAATGCTACTGGTTTTTGGGTTATTAATCAACGATTTACTTTTAAACCATATCTGTCATCACAATATCATACAATATATCAAGTTCGAGATACCTGACGAAGGAGCTGAAACCAATTCTGATGTTTTTGGCGGGTGGATGTGGGGGGAGAGTGGGAGTGAATGTTTTTTAATTGATCACAACCTAAATAATCTTGCAGAATGATGGATTGTTAGAATAGAAATGGACTCATCAGGCATGATTTCATAAATGATTCTATAGCTACCTTCTATAAGTTCACGAATGTTTTTGTTCATGAGTTCTGGTACAACTCTTCCTAGATAGGGATTGGTTTTTAGAATATCGGGTTTTGCTATAAGTTTGTTACCAGTTATTCGTGCATATTTTTTAGAATCTTTGGCAGTAAATTCTACAATGTCTTTAAGGTCATAAACCGCCTTTTGAGACCAAATTATTTTAGCCATTGATTAAGTTGATTTTTAACTTCATCCTCAGTTAAAATCCTACCTTCTGCCACATCTTTACGCCCCTGCTCAATTTTATCAATTAAAATAATTTCTTCAATGACATCCTCAAGTGTAAATCCTTCGGGAAGTGCGTCAATCGTTTTTTTGATTTGTTCTTTTGTCAACATACTCAAATATACGAATTATTATACAAAGATGTTTGTAACAGCAACTTAAACAAACTTTAAACTAAAATACCTTTTAAGACCTATTCCACAACTTTTACTACGAACCTGTAAGTATAATCATAGACATCAAGGGAGTCTGCGGGAATGTCAACACAACAATTTCCAATATAGGCAGTATCTACACCTAATGCTGTTCCTTTAAATACAAGTTTTTCTACCCCACCAGCATCTTTGAAACCAAAGAACGAAAAAATATTGCCATAACTTTCACGTTTTACTAATTGAATATTGGGGCATTGTTTTTCATTTGCCCAACAATGCCAACACTCTCCCGAACGATCACGATTAAACTTAACAGAAAAAGTTTCATTTATATTAACTGTAAAGACTTCGTTATCGCTTATATTATAGATCCCATACTCATGTGTATAAAAGTAAGAAAAGAGGCCATTTATAGTCAATGCCGAAATATATATTAAAAAGTATTTCATATGCTGAATTTAAACAAAACCCCCACAGTTCACACCATGAGGGTCTTTTATCTTTACTCTATTGTCTTGCTTCTTTTGTTTTTATTTCAGTAGTTTGGCAGAATAGTGAATTGTTAAAATTGAAAATATGGGTTCTTCTATAACATCTTCAAGGGCAAAGCTTTCTGGTAAAGCATCAATGGTTTTTTTGATTTTTACTTTGTTGACCATATTCAAGGAAACGAAATTAAGTACGGTGGTAACCTCCAAAACTAAGGATTTCTAAATTATTTAAGCTGTTCTTAAAATATCTTACTATAAAGAAATAAACAAAATACTAATAGTTCAAATTGATCATTTTTGTTTAGATTTGATTCAACAATATCATCTGCTATGACCTCAAATATTAAAAATATACTGCTTGGAATAAGTCTTGTTTTATTTGCTTGTAATGATACCGCAAAAAATTGGGAAATAATACCATAGAAAATACTCGACAAGCTTCCGATTCGATACATGTAAATACAGATACCACAACCAGTTTAGATGTCTCTCCTAGTAGCGACACGACTATGATGGTGGAATTTAATATATACGGGGAATATGAAAACTTCAGCCCGACTATCATGAACAACAACTCATGCCTCTATGCTCAATGCGACATAAATTCCACTATTATAAAAAAAGCAGATAGAGGTATAGCTTTGACCATATTAGAATATGGTGGAAAATATGATAAAATAGAAAAAACAGATACAACAAATAATAAAGTCAAATATATAGAATATATCCTCAAAGAAGCTTGGAAGAAAGTAGTAGTCGCTGGAGATACAGGATATATGAAAGCCAAAAACATTTCTTATTACACGTTAAAAAACAGTAGAACGAATTGCAATTACTACATATCGTTCAATGAATTTCCTAGAGAATTTTCATTAATCATTTATAAATTTGACATTATTCAGAATCAGTTTGTTGATACTCTAACAATTAGTCCTTGGTATGGCTCAGATTCTGATTATAAACCTGATGCTGTCAAATTAATTGAAAATATTGCCTTTGATAATGTAAGTGCAATAATAGATATCTATAGAACAGATGAATATTGTGGTGGTGGAGAGTTTGATATTTATGTAGGTGATTTAAAAGATTCTCTAAGCATTATTCACAAAACTGGTGGTGGTGGAGAAATGTGTGAAAGTAGCTATTCTTCAATTCGTTTCCCTAATATAGATAAAAAAGAATTTTTGGAATTAAAACTGGGATCTTTATTGGAAAAAGAGATTTACAAAATAATAAGTACAAAAAAGATTCTAAAAAATAATATTGCAGTTGAACATCTTGAGTCTACAACTGCTCTTAAAAATACTACAGAAGAGTCTAACGAAGAATATTATAATTGTAAATCTGTAATCACTGAAGATAAATCTGTAATTTATCAATGGTCTGGCAATAAATTGATAGAGTTAAAAACTATTGATTACCTGAAAACGAAAAACAAAACTCAGTAATACGTTTCTGAAAAATTTGTGTGTATAATAAAAACTTAAATTTTTCAACTTAAACAAAACCCCCACAGTTCACACCATGAGGGTCTTTTATCTTTCTTCTTTACTCTAAAGTCTAATCTCTCAAACCAATGCCTCCCAAAGCACCTCTACCGGATGTTTTGCAGATCTGCCTGTACCGTCATGGATTTGGTGGCGACAACTGGTGCCTGGCGCTGCAATAATGGTTTCTGCATCAGCCTTACGCACGCTTGGGAACAAGACCAATTCCCCTACGTTCATAGATACGTCGTAGTGTTCTTTTTCGTATCCAAAAGAGCCTGCCATACCGCAACATCCGCTAGGAATTACCTCTACCTTGTAGTTGGCTGGAGTTGTTAAGATCTTTTGGGTATGGTTTACACTCGATAACGTTTTTTGATGGCAATGTCCGTGAAGCTTCACGTTTTTGGCCTCTTTGGTGAAAGCATCTGCTGTGATGTTGCCTTTAGCAACCTCTTTAGATAAGAACTCGTCGATCAAGAAAGAAGTTTTGGCTAATTTCTGTGCTGCTTCCTTATTTTGAGGCTCTGCCAATCGCAAGTATTCGTCGCGGAAGCTCAAGATCGCCGAAGGCTCTATACCCAAGATCGGTGTTTCTTCAGTCACCAAATCTTTAAGGTATACAATGTTTTTGTTGGCGATCTTCTTGGCGTTGCGCACCAATCCCTTAGACAAGTGGGTACGACCACTCTCGTCTGTTTTGGGTACTTGTACTTCGTAACCGAGTTTGGTCAAGAGTTTCACTGCCGTGATGCCGATTTGAGTATCGTTGAACTCCGTGAACTCATCAGCAAAGAGATATACTTTGCTTTTAGGGTTCTTAGGGTTCAAAATGGGTAGGTTTTTCTTAGCCCAAGCGGTAAATGTAGTGCTATGTAAAGTTGGGATCTGTCTTTTGGGAGCAAAGCCCAAAACATTTTTGATGATACCACTAGTCAACTTATTGGTAAAGAAGAAATTGGTAACAGCCGGTACAATGGCACCCAATTTATTGTATGTGGTAATATTACCAATCATATGCGTACGAAGCGGTACCCCATTGGCATCGTAATAATGTTGCAAAAACTCTGCTTTCATAGTGGCAACATCCACATTACTAGGGCATTCGCTCTTACAACCTTTACATGATAAACACAAGTCATATACTTCGTACACTTCTTTGTGGTCAAACTTGTTCTCTTTTGGTGATCTAGTGAGATATTCCCTCAAAATATTGGCGCGAGCACGCGTGGTTTCCTTTTCACTACGGGTTGCCATATAACTCGGGCACATGGTACCGCCGATCACATGTGACTTACGGCAGTCCCCAGAACCGTTACATTTCTCTGCCATCCTGATGATCCCTCCTGTATCAGAGAAATCGAAGACCGTATTGAATTGATTTGTTTTTTGATTGGGTTCATAGCGAAGGTTTTCGGTCATCTTCGGTACGTTTACCACCTTGTTGGGGTTGAAGATGCCCTGTGGGTCCCAAGTTTTTTTCAGGTCTTGGCATAGTTTGTAGTTTTTGCTACCAATCATCTTTTCCACAAAGAAACCACGCACACGACCATCGCCATGCTCGCCACTCAGTGAGCCTTTATATTTCTTTACCAGAGTAGCTACGTCATCCGTGATCTTGAAGAACAGCTCTTGGTCTTCCTCCTTTTTCAAGTCGAGGATCGGACGCAAGTGCAGCTCCCCATCACCGATGTGTGCATAGTACACACTTTCCTTACCATGTTTTTTCATGATTTGTTCGAATTCCAACACATACTCGGGTTGGTCTTCTATGGCTACGGCTGTATCTTCAATACAAGCTACGGCTTTAGGGTCGCCTGGTACGTTGGCCAAGAGACCTAGACCTGCTTTGCGCAATGCCCAAACTTTGTTGATGTCGCCACCGAACAATCTTGGGAAATGGTAGCCATAGTTATTTGCTTTGAGTTCCGTCTCTACAGCGTCCAGCAATTGGTCTACCTCTTCTCTGGTATGGCGCGCAAACTCGATCACCAAGAGCGCTTTAGGATCCCCTTGTACAAAGAAGCGGTAGGGATTGTATTCTATACTCGTTTTGGTACATTGTAGTACGATGTCATCCAGAAGTTCTATGGCACCAGGCAAGTGTTTCCTCGCCAATATGGTAGCTTTGCAGGCTTCATACACACTTTCAAGGTGTACGGCCAATGCACCCACTATTTTAGGAGGGGCAGGTACCAAGTTGAGCTTGATGCTCGTAGTAAAAGCCAAAGTACCCTCTGAACCCGTCAAGAGCTTACACATATTAAAGGTCTCTTTGCCTTCGGTGAATACTTCTGTCTCCAAAAGTTCATCTATGGCGTAGCCAGAGTTTCTTCTACGGATAGAAGGTTTCGGGAATTCGGCACGAATCTCGTCTTGATTGTCTTTTTGAGAGAGGATGTCTTTGGTGAATTTATAAACACTTCCTTCTAGGGTATTCAGTGCTGCTTTTTTCTCAAACTCCTCCTTGCTGATTTGTCCAAAGGTAACTTCGTTGCCATCAGCCATAATGGTCTCCAGCTCCAATACGTGATCACGGGTGGTACCGTATATAATAGAGTGTGAGCCACATGAGTTGTTACCCACCATACCACCAATCATACAACGGTTGGATGTAGAAGTTTCAGGCCCAAAGAAGAGATTATAGGGAGCCAAATACTTATTGAGCTCATCCAAGTTTACACCAGGTTGTACCCTTACCCATTTTTCTGCTTGGTTGAGTTCCAATATTTTGGTCCAATGTACAGAAACGTCTACGATGATGCCGCTACCCACCACTTGGCCTGCCAAGGAAGTACCTGCCGTGCGGGGAATCAAAGATGTTTTGTGGTCTTTAGCATACTTAATGAGTTTCTTGATGTCTTCTTTGGACTTTGGACGCGAGACTGCTAGAGGCATTTCACGATAAACAGAAGCATCTGTGGCATAAAGCGTACGATGCACGGTGTCGGTGAAAAATTCACCTTCCAAAGTCTTTCCGAATTCTATCAGTTTTGCTAACACGACCTATATTTTTTGAGTTTTGAATGTTAGGTTCTATTTTCATAAAACCAGACTGCAAAATTAGTGAAAATGTATTAGTTCGTTTATATTTATTGTTGTTCAGATATGTTTTATGAAATACTTTTTTTTAAAGTTTTATATTTTTGTGGGTTTCTTAGTTTTGAGTTTTTCAAATTGCAAAAAAAATGATTACCAAGATCAGATAGCAAAAAGCTCAAAAGATACGAGTTATAGATATTTTTCTTCAGATGCTCAACCAGTACTTAATCTTGCAAAAGATACCAATTTTTTGATTGATGGTATACAACATCATTTGAATATTGAAGTAAAAACTCATAATGATTTCATTGTAAGCTATAATCAAATATTCACTGAAGGAGATTCAATAATAAAAGAAATATATAAAGGATTTGACTGTTCCTATATTTTCACATTGTATGATGATTCAAATCATTTAATTTTTAAAAAAGTCTTCCACAAATCTGATTTCGTGGATATCATTTCACTGGATGCATTGGCACAAACAAATGCCATTTTGCCAAATTTTAAGGGATATTACAATAAATTTGATGCTTTAATTTTTGACATCAACTTTTGGATACCCAATAGTGATGTGGGAGTTGATTGTTTTGTTATGATAAATTCGAAAGGAGATATTTTAGAAAAATCAATGTCAAACTATCATGGAGGCTGTGGTTGTTCAGATGAACCAACTTTATCAGAAGATAGTTCTAGTTTCCTAACTTGTTACAAATACATTAAAGCTTCACCATTTAAATCCATTTCTTTAGAAAAACCCAATCAAAATATTGTTTCCGCTAGGTTCCTTTCAAATAAATACACTTTAATTATTTATGAGTATGACAGCTTAAAGCTAAAGGAAAATGCTACAATAATAGATACAGAAGGCAATTTAATTCATTCTTTTGAATACCATGGTTATTATTGTACACTCGACCATTGGGTTCCTATGACTAATTTGTCCCAAAACCAAACATTTTATTTGTTGGATCATATTGATGAAGAATATAGATTACTTGTCCTACCTAAAACCAATCCAACAAAAACTAATACTATCCCAATAGATCAATTACAAAAGGATACAAGTCAAATTAATAAAGTATTTTTTGAGTTAAGTACAATTGTAAAGAGTTATAAATTCAATCTAGACACAACAACAAATAAAATATCAATTGCTTTTTGACTTTTGTCAAAAGAAAATAGTTGGGAGTAGCTTAATTTTGATCCATAAATCAGAAACAAAAATGGAAACAAAATTAAATCAAAAACCCTCCAATGCCTTTATCGCCGCTTCTTGGGCAGCACTATTTGCAGGTGTACTCTCATTTACCATAGGGTTATGGAACGCCCAGATGCAAACAAACGAAAAGGGCTATTACTTCACGGTATTAATGTTTGGACTCTTTGCGGCAATCTCCCTTCAGAAAGCGGTACGTGACCAGATAGAGGGCATACCGGTGACCAATATCTACTATGGATTGGCTTGGTTTTCCACGATCCTTGCAGTTGTGCTCTTGGTGGTAGGTCTTTGGAACTCCACATTATCATACAGCGAAAAAGGTTTTTATGGGATGTCATTTACCTTGGGGCTCTTTGCAGCCATTGCAGTACAAAAGAACACGCGTGACAGCCATAGGGCGGGCAGGGAAGAATAAATCATCAAACACTTTCCTATTTAAACGCAGGCAGTAGTTTCTAAAACTACCGCCTTATTTTTTTGATTTCGAGAGTACGAGCCCCAAATTCCTACAGATTTGCTTCAAAATTTATTTATTTTTAGGTGACACTTTTGTCAAGTGAGATAACCCACAAATATTAAATTGAACATGCAAATACTTATAGTTGAAGATGATACAGATTTATCCTCTAATTTAAAAGCGGAGTTTAATGCTATACAATATTTTGCAGAAGTGGCACACGATGGTTTCATCGCTGAAAAGTTATTAAAAAGGACGAATTACGATTGTATCGTTATGGATATAAATTTGCCTCATATCAATGGTTACGATTTGTGTAAGAAGTTTAGGGAATACAATAACCAGACCCCTATAATCATACTTTCGGCTTTTGACGAGCTCGATGACAAGCTATTGGGCTTTGAGTGTGGTGCGGACGATTATCTGACCAAGCCATTTTTTTTCAAAGAGTTAGAGGTAAGAGTCAAAGCACTGCTCAAAAGAAAAAATACTGATAGTAATAAGAAGGAGAATCTATTAGAATATGCGGGCATCGTGATAGATGACCAGCAAAAGAAGGTAAAAAGGAATGGTCAAGAAATCGATCTTACACCCAAGGAGTATCAAATCCTTAAAAAGCTGGTTTTGGCTAAGGGGGAAACGGTACAGAAGCAGTCTCTCTTAAAGGAAATTTGGGGCTATAACTTTGAAGCCAATACGAATACCTTAGAGGTGTATATCAACATCCTTCGTAACAAGCTGGATAAGCCATTTGATAGTAAATTGATTAAGACGAGAGTGGGTTTTGGATATTATTTAGACAATAAGGCATGAACCAACTTAAATATAAGATCACTACTTATTTCTCAATTGCGGTCATCAGTATTTCTGCGGTTGTGTTTTTGATCATTTATGTATTGTTCTCAAATTTCAGGGAGGAGGAATTCCAGACCAAGATGAAAGACAGAACCATGACTACTTTGAAATTTCTGCTGGAGATTGAAGATATAGACCATGACCTACTCCAAGTAATAGACAAAAACACGATTAATAATCTGTATGATGAAAAAATCTTGTTGTTTAACTCTAAAAAGGAGCTGATCTACCAAAGTATAGACGACACCAAAGTGGAATTGCCCGATGATGTCTTAAATCAACTAAGCCCTGATCATACTTTTGTGGAAACGGTTCAGCATGATTACGACATGATAGGCCTTTGTGTGACGTATCAGGGCAAGCACTATTATGGAATCGCTAAGGCTTATGACAAATTTGGAAAGAGGAAGCTTAATTATCTAAAAACCATATTGGTTATCTCGTTCTTTTCAATCACGTTCATCATTATTTTTCTCTCTTACCTTTTGTCAAGTAAAATTTCAGATAAACTTACTCGTATTACCAAGGAAATCGTGAACCTAGATTTCCAAAACGATAAAAAAGTAGTGGTACCCAATACGCATGACGAGATTCAATTACTTGCTGAGCGATTCAATGAGCTTTTGGACAAGATTTCTCAATCCATCAAATTTCAAAAGAACTTTATCCACCATGTTTCACACGAACTCAAAACCCCTATTTCTGTATTGGTTTCAAATTTTGAACTCTTAGACAAAGAAACAAATGTGGATACGCTCAAAGAAAAACTGAGTGTACAAAAGACGAATACAAAACAGTTGGCCGAGATCATAACCTCATTACTTGAGCTCTCCAAAGCTGAAAGTGGCCAAAAAATAGGTTTTGAATTATTTCGCGTTGATGAGCTGATCATAGAGGTGTTAAATAGCCTGCATGATGCCTTTCCGACGCATTTGGTGGATTTGAATTTCTCAGAAAATATAGACAACGAGAACCACCTTTTAGTAAGAGGAAACAAAAGACTTTTGGCACAGGTCTTCTATAATTTGCTCAAAAATGCGATTCAGTATTCGTTTCTGGAAAATGCATCAGTATTTATCGAGACACAGTTTGATGTTTTGAAGATAGAGATATATAACGACGGTGAGCCTTTGGCTGAAGAAGAACGAAGCTTGTTGTTTAACCACTTCTTCAGAGGCAAGAACAGCTACGCCAATAAAGGCTCAGGTTTAGGCTTGGTATTGTGTAAGAAGATACTTGAACTACATGGGGCTGTCATTAATTATGAGATCACAGAAACGAAAAAGAACAAGTTTTCTGTTTCGTTTCAGCTTAAGTAAGTTTTTACTTGTCTTAAGTTTATTTTAAGGTTGTTGACCATACATTTGTAATAATGATACTGATTAAAAACAAAAGGATTCACTTATTAGCGGCACTATTTATGTTAGTAGGTTACCTGCAAGCCACCGATACCTTAAGGGTGAATTTAAAACAGGCGGAGGAACTGTTTCTCAAAAACAATTACACGGTTTTGGCGCAAGCCATGAATATTGATGCACAAAAGGCGCAAGAAATTCAGGCGAAACTATTGCCCAACCCAGTGTTTACGGCAGATTTCAACGTGTACGATCCTCAAAACGAAAAATTCTTCCATACGGGTAATACAGGACAGAAGTCTTTTCAACTTGAGCAGCTATTTAGACTGGGAGGAAAGCGACAAAGTGAAATAGATCTTGCCAAAAGTAATAGTCAGATCTCTGAGTTGGTATTCAACGACTTGGTGAGGCAGCTCAAGTTTCAACTCTATAATGTCTTCTACTCGATGGGAGAGCAAAACAAACTCATTCTTCAGTATGGCTTGAGAATGAATGTACTTGATTCCATTATTTCTGCTTTCGAAACTCAGGTGGCTAAAGGCAATCTGCCACTTAAAGACTTGGTGCGTTTGAAGACTTTGTACATCAACTTATTAAACCAAAAGTTGGAGTTGCAAAGGGAAAACTTCAAGTTGATGTCAGACCTACAAGTGCTGGTACAAACCAAGGCTTATATTTTACCAGAAATGGAAGCCAAGGAAATGAATAAGTATGAAAAAACATTCTTGGAAGAGGAGCTCTTGCGGATCGCAATGGAGAACAGACCCGATTACCAAATTACAGAACAAAATAAAGCCCTCGCAAGTCAATATTTGGCTTATCAGAAGAAACTAGCGGTGCCTGATTTGACCGTGTTTGCTTCTTATGACCAAAGAGGCGGTGCTTTTGTCAATCAATTCAATGGAGGGCTTGCTTTGCCACTACCAGTGTTCAACAGGAATCAAGGCAATATCAAAACGGCCAAAATCAATTCCAAAATTGCTGAGCTGAATCAAAATGCCATGAAATTCTCCATAGAGACTGAAATAGTCAGCAGCCTGAATATATACAATGAATCTATGAAAGAATATAGAAAGATTACAAGTCTCTACTCAAACGATTTTGATTTTACTTTCAACAGTATCTCTACCAACTTCCAAAAGAGAAATGTAAGCTTACTTGAGTTTGTCGATTTCTTCGAGGCGTATAACAGCGCCAGTTACGAAATCACAAAATCTAAACTCCAATTGCTTGGAGCGGCTGGAGTACTTAATTATAACGTATCGAAAAACTTGTTTGAATAACTTTAATATGATCAGAATTTGTGTAACAATCGTTTTCTTGGGCTTGACGGCTCTGTTTTCTTGTAAAAAGAAAGAGCAGTCGGGGAAACCGAAATATGAGCCCTTTGTACTTTCTGACACCATGCTGCGCAGATGCGAATTTACCATAGTGGAAAAGGATACCGTGAAGTCGGAGTTGAACCTCTTTGGCAAGATCCAGGCGGATAACAGCAAGATGGCGCACGTGGATCCTGTGGTGGGAGGCAGTGTAGTAAGGATCAATGTAGAACTCGGTGACTATGTAAGGCAGGGACAGGTACTCGCTGTGGTGCAAAGTGGTGAGGTGGCAGAGTTTCAAAAGGAGAGGCTGAATGCACTCAACGATGTGTCTCTTGCAGAAAAGAACCTTAGCGTGGCCAAGGACTTATTTGAGGGCAAGCTCAACTCCGAAAAGGACGTGATTGTCGCAGAAAAAGACCTTGAGAAAGCAAGAGCAGAGCTGAATAGGATCAATGAAGTTTATAAGATCTATAACCTTAAAGGCGGTTCCATATATAACGTAACTGCCCCCATCAGTGGATTTATTGTGTATAAAAACATCAACCAAAACGAGACCTTACGAGCTGATAAGTCGGAACAGATCTTCTCTATTGCTGAAATCAACGAGGTCTGGGCTTTGGCCAATGTAAACGAAAGCGATATTAGTAAAATAAAGATGGGTCTAGCGGCAGATGTAAAGACCATTAGCTTCCCCGATGATATCTATCATGGAAAGATCGACAAGATCTTCAATGCGATAGACCCAGAAACCAAAGCCATGAAAGTGCTCGTCAAAATCCCCAATCCGCAATTGAAGCTCAAACCCGAAATGAATGCTAAGGTAACCTTGCACATGAAGTTGCATACTCAAAAAATAGCGATTCCATCGTCATCGGTGATTTTTGACAACAATAAGAACTGGGTAATGATCACCAATGCTAAAAATGAGGTAGAGACACGACAAATAGAGGTGGATCATCAGTACAAAGACATCATGTACATCAGTTCGGGTTTAAGTGTGGGTGATAAGATCATCTCCAAAAATGGACTCTACATCTACGATGCCGTGAATGACTAAGGTTTGGGCTATTGAAAACGTGCAGGATTCGGATTTACAAAGTTTCATGATATGAATGTCTTCATCAAAAATATTATTGCCTTTTCGCTAAGGCACAAGTTCTTCACCTTTTTCATCACGACTATTTTGGTAGTTGGGGGTATTGTCAGCTATAAAAACATTCCCATAGAGGCCTTCCCTGATGTGACCAATACACAGATCATCATCGTGACGGAATGGAACGGACGCAGTGCAGAGGAAATAGAGCGATTCGTAACCACTCCTATAGAGATTGCGATGAACCCTGTACAGAAGAAAACCAGCGTTCGCAGTGTTACTATGTTTGGTCTCTCTATTATCAAAGTCATATTTGATGATGACGTTCAAGACTTCTTTGCGAGGCAACAGGTGAACAACCAACTGAGAAACATACAGTTGCCAGAAGGTGTGGAGCCAGACATACAGCCACCTTACGGACCTACAGGGGAGATCTACAGATATACCCTCAACAGCGAAAAGAGAGATACACGCGAGCTGTTGACACTTCAAAACTGGGTCATAGACAGGCAGCTACGTGCAGTGCCAGGTATTGCGGATGTGGTGGCTTTTGGGGGCCAAGAGAAGATCTATGAGATTTCGGTAGACCCTACTCGCATTCAGAAATATGATCTTACGCCTTTGGAACTGTATAATGCGGTGTCTAAAGCCAATATAAATGTGGGAGGGGACGTGATCGAGAAAAACGGACAAGCTTATGTGGTAAGAGGTTTGGGTCTCCTCAATACCATAGCAGATATAGAAAACACCATCGTAGACAACTACAATGGCAACCCCGTTTTGGTTAAAAACGTGGCGAATGTACGTGAGGGGAGCTCACCTCGTGTGGGTCAAGTAGGGCTTAACGAGAGCGATGATGCCGTAGAAGGTATCGTGGTGATGCGTAAAGGCGAAAACCCAAGTGAAGTACTCAAAGGATTAAAGGCCAAAATAGAAGAACTTAACAATGAAGTACTGCCTAAGGATGTGAAGATGGTGGCCTTTTACGACCGTGACAACCTGATGGAATACTGTACAGCTACGGTGATGCACAACCTCATCGAAGGGATCATCTTGGTGACTGTGATTGTGTTTATCTTCATGGCCGATTGGCGTACTACCTTGATCGTGTCCATCATTATTCCACTTTCTCTTTTGTTTGCATTTATGTGCTTGAAACTAAAGGGCATGAGCGCCAACTTGCTTTCTTTGGGAGCGGTTGATTTTGGGATCATCATTGACGGTGCCGTCGTCATGGTCGAGGGGCTCTTTGTGGCTCTCGATGGACTTGCGCATCGATCAGGCATGGAAAAATACAATAAACTCTCCAAGCTGGGTCTCATCAAAAAAGCGGGTACCGAAATGGGCAAAGCGGTGTTTTTCTCCAAACTCATCATCATCTCTGCCTTGCTACCCATATTTGCCTTTCAGAAGGTAGAGGGTAAAATGTTTTCCCCCCTTGCCTATACCTTAGGTTTTGCCTTGTTGGGTGCCTTGTTTTTCACATTGACACTAGTGCCCGTGCTTTGTTCTATTCTGCTGAATAAAAACGTTAAGGAAAAGCACAATTTCTTTTTGGACTTCATCAACAAAGTAGTTTTAAAGGCTTTTGTATTCTCTTTTGCGCATAAAAAACTCACCTTCTTTTCAGCAGTGGTGGTCTTGTTTCTTTCGGTATTCTCGGCTAAATTTTTGGGAACGGAGTTTTTGCCCCAGCTCAATGAAGGGGCGCTGTGGGTAGAGGCGAAGTTGCCCATGAGTTCCAGTCTCAACGAAACCGTGAAGATGGTAACCACTTTGAGAAAGGAACTGATGTCTTTTGAAGAGGTCAATGGGGTACTTTCACAAACGGGGCGGAGTAACGATGGTACCGACCCTAGTGGTTTCTACTATGTGCAAATGCAGGTAAATCTCAAGCACAAAGACGAATGGAAACGCAAGATCAGCATGGATGATCTAGTGGAGGAAATGGACAAAAAGCTCAAGAAATACCAAGGCATTGGTTACAATTATTCCCAACCGATCATCGACAACGTGGCTGAGTCTGTGGCGGGGATCAATGCTTCCAATGCGATCAAGATCTATGGCGACGATTTGGAGGAGTTGGACAGGCTTGCTGAGGAAGTGATGAAACAGATCGAAAAGGTAGACGGCATTAAAGACGTCGGCATTCTGCGAAACCTCGGCCAACCGGAGATCAGTGTAAACTTCGACGAGGAGAAAATGGCGATTTACGGTGTGACCAAGGCCGATGCGCAGTCTATGATAGAGATGGCGATAGGAGGTAAAACAGCTACTACCAAGTACGAAGGCGAACGCAAGTTTGATGTGCGGATCCGCTACAATAAAGAGTACCGCAAAAACGAGGAGGATATCTTGGGGCTTATGATCCCGACGATCAAAGGTACCAAAGTGCCACTTAAAGAAGTTGCTACGATCAAACAGAACACGGGCCCCGCATTTATCTACAGAGAAAAAACCAAGCGATTCATAGGTGTGAAGTTTTCCGTGAGGGAAAGAGATTTGGGCAGTACCATTGCCGATGCGCAAGCTCGTGTGAACAAAAACATCAAACTACCCAGCGGCTGCAGCCTTGGCTGGACGGGAGAGTTTGAAAACCAAGTACGAGCCACTGATACACTCAGCAAGGTGGTACCCATCAGTTTGGTGCTGATATTTATTCTGCTGTTCATCATGTTTGGTAACGTGAAAGATGCAGGCTATGTACTCATCAATGTGCCTTTTTCTCTGGTAGGCGGGATTTTGGCGCTGCATATCACAGGGATGAATTTTGGCATCTCCGCGGGTGTGGGTTTCATTGCCCTGTTCGGTATCTGCGTTCAAAACGGAGTCATCCTTATTTCAGAGTTCAAGAAACAAGATGCGATCATAGAAGATTTAGGTGAAGCCGTAAAGCAAGCGGTTATGGTGCGTACCCGACCGATCGTGATGACGGCCATGATGGCCACACTTGGGCTTCTACCTGCGGCTTTGAGTTCGGGCATAGGTTCGGAGAGCCAGAAACCTTTGGCCATAGTCATTATCGGAGGTTTGGTTACTGCCACCATGTTTACACTCACGATCTTCCCGATCATTTACTGGAAAGCATTGAATCAGAAATAAAAAGGGGGAGAGTATAAAGCTCCGTAGGACTGAAAACTCCTTCCGTAGGACTTAAATTAACCTCAATTCGGGATAAGGAATTGTTTATGAGCCGACGCACTGTGGG
>CAMFLX010000075.1 GCA_945957555.1 uncultured Cytophagales bacterium | reverse complement strand
AAAGGGAATAACGTAAAAATAATTTCATGAGATAAATTATTGAAAATTTGTGATTCTCATAGCTGCATTTTTCTACCAAGCAGTTGGTTTTGGTACTTACCCCGTTATCAATACACTTGGTTAATAAACGATTCCACAATGTGGAAATTCCATTTTTGAAATAAATATATTGTGGTGGTTTCTGTGCTTTACTTCTTCTGAAAAGATTTTTGATTATGTGATGACTACTATTGAAGGGTAGCATGGTTTGTGCATAGCAGAGGTCAAGCTCGGTGCACGGCAGGCCCCAAAGTTTTTCACTGTAATCTTTGAAGAAGAGGTTGAAAAGAGTGCTACCCATTCGGCCAATGATATAGTCCTCGCTGTTTTTGGGTTTGGATGTTAGAAACTTTGCCAGAAAGAAGGATATAGAAGCTTTGATCAAATAAAGTAGGGACAGTCCTTTAATGAGTGATTTGATATTGGGTGGGTAAGGGAAGGTTTGTCCAGTATCCAACAGCAGTGCAGTATCACGCTTATATAATATTAATTCATCTTTATTAAAGAGTTTTTCGATGAGCTCACATACGGGAGGGCTGCCTTGATACTCTAAAAAATGAGGACCGATCTCTACTTCTGTTCCCCAAAGAGATATAGATTGAGCCAATCCTCCCATTTGATCAGAAGCTTCTAAAATGGTTACGTCATATTGCTTCTTGCTCAACAGATAGGCGACCATCAACCCAGAAGGGCCACCTCCTAATATAGCGATTTTTTTATAGGGAAGGTTCAATTGGGCCAATTATACTACTGCGCTAGGATTGTCTAAACTCACATCGGCCCAGCGGCCATCTTGTCTGATGAGCTCTATGAGCTCGTCGAGTGCATTGGCTGCAGGTACTGCCTTTTTGATGACCGTTTGTCCTTTATATAGGGCAATCTTGTCTTTACCCACACCTACATAGCCATAGTCGGCGTCAGCCATTTCACCGGGCCCGTTTACGATACAACCCATGATACCGATCTTTACACCTTTAAGGTGGTCGGTACGCTTACGGATCATGGCGGTGGTTTCTTGAAGGTCAAAAAGAGTTCGGCCACAAGATGGGCAAGAGATGTATTCTGCCTTGGACATTCTCGTACGTGCTGCCTGAAGGATGCCGAAAGATGTAGTATTGTATTGTGCAATTCTTTGCAGAAGAGCTCCCTTGTCTAGCTCGAGCAGTTCTGTACTGATAAAGACGCCGTCACCGATGCCGTCCACCAATAAGCCACCAAGGTCTGTGGCGGAGAAGAGCTGGAACTGGTCTTCTGCAATATCCTCATATTTCCTACTCAAGATAATTGGCGCTTGGATACCGTTATCAATGAGGTAAACGCTGAGTCTTCTGAGCGCTGCCATGGCGTGGAGGTTGTTGGTCTCCAAGATCAATACGGCTGTTTTATCAGTTTTGAGTTTTGTGTAAAAGGCCTCGTTCATGGCCTTATAGTTGACTTTGATGAAGTTGGTATGTGTATGACGCATTGCTGCAGTCATGTAGCTGTCGTGGTCAAAGAGCGGAAACTTGTTGGACTTATCTGTGACATTGAGCCAAGCGCTGTGGTTGATGAGCTCCTTAAGGCCATTGGGTAACATAAAGGGAATCGGAGTGTCGCCAGAATAAATGTAGTCGGCGCCCAAGTCGTTCATGTTCCATTTGTCAGTAGGGGCGTAGTAGAAGTGGCCAATGGCTTTGAGGTCTTCATATTGTACATCAGCCACTTTACTATAGTCTACGATCACTCTAGGCACGTTTTGTGCACCCAAGTTTTGCACCTCTATGCTCTCCCTTCTAAAATATTGATAGGGATTGATGGGGTAGTTTTCTATGTCTTTGATCGGCTTATGGTTTGCCCTGTCATTGTAGCGGTCTACCAAGGCTTTTGCCACAGGGATTTCGAATTCTGGAGGTTCTGTGAGAGAAACTCTTACCGTATCGCCAAGACCGTCTTCCAACAGCGTTCCGATGCCTACTGCTGATTTGATACGCCCATCTTCTGCTTCGCCAGCTTCGGTTACGCCCAAGTGAAGTGGATAAGGTTTTAGTCCTTCTTCTTGCAGTTTAGCCACCAAGAGCCTGTAAGCTTGTACCATAACCCTAGTGTTGCTTGCCTTCATGGAGATGACGATGTTGTAGTAGTTTTCTGCTTCGCAAATGCGCAGAAACTCCAAGGCACTTTCTACCATGCCTAGGGGGGTATCGCCATATCTACTTAAAATTCTATCGCTTAGTGAGCCATGGTTGGTGCCGATCCTCATGGCGGTGCCGTATTCTTTACAGATCTTTACCAGTGGTAGAAACTTATCCCTGATGCGCTCCAGTTCTGCTTGATAGGTGTGGTCTGTATAGTCTATGACTTCAAATTTCTTTTTATCAGCATAGTTGCCTGGGTTTACGCGTACTTTTTCAATGAGACGCGCAGCCACTTCAGCAGCGTTTGGCGTGAAATGTATATCGGCAATGATGGGCGCATGATAACCACGCTTTACCAATTCATCTTTGATGTTCTTAAGGTTTTGTGCTTCGTTGACCGAAGGAGCGGTGATTCTGATGTATTCGCAGCCTGCCTCTATCATTCGGATAGATTGTTCTACAGTTCCTAGCGTGTCCATGGTGTCAGTCGTGGTCATAGACTGTAGCCTGATCGGATTATCGCCTCCGCAGCCTATATCACCGATTTTTACGGCTATGGTTTTTCTTCTGCTGTATGCGGTAAGTGAGTCGCAATATGAAAACGCTGGAACTATAAGATTGCTAGACATCTATTGTGGTCTTTTTTGTTCAAACCGTAAAATTAAGGAAAATGTTGTATGCAAGCCTATAAAATGCAAAAGAATTGCGCTTGCGTGCGATGCTCAATGGTTACATTCCTTTTGCGCTGAAAGTCAGGGGTATCCAAGGGTGTTTCGATAGATTAAGCTTTCCTGTATAAATGAATGTATGAAAAAAATAATGATATAAGCTTCGTTTTGTGGCCTTGAGTGATCTTGATGATAGAAAGCAATTGTTTGGATTTTATGTAAATATTGGATCCTGATCACATCTGATGTTATATGAAATGCTTGGATACCCAAATGTTTGTTTCGAATTATAAGATTAGATTCATGAAAAACAGCTATCAATTTATCAAGAGCATGATCGCATGCGTGGCATTACTTTGTCCATTTTGTATCGTGGCTCAAACCGCAAATTTACAGTCTATTCCCTCGGGAAGTTTGGTGATCCCGATGGATACCGTATATCAATCCATCGTTCCTGCTGGACAGGCGCATTTCAATTTGAAGGCTTATGGGCTTGTCAACGAGTTTCTCCAAAATGGCATTCCTGTAAAATGGGCCATTAAAACTCAAAAAGAACTCAACGATATCGATTTTACAGCGGTAGCGGAAAGGGTGGCACCCAGTCAGGTGGCGGCAATGACGATGGATTTCAGTGGAGGGCCCTTTATTGTGCCCGATACCATACTGCCTTGTGGCTTGACCACCATGCAGATCATCGCTGCATTTGGAGGGAATGTCACCGCATATAGACTCACGCAAGCAACGACAGTGGATGTACGATATACACTCACGCATCATCCCAAGATTGCGGTGTTTAACAATGGTGGTAATCAACTCATTCATACCAAGATATTGGATGCAGCAGGGATCGGTAACTACACGATCATGGATGCGGCAGACATTGATGAACTCATCAATTGCTTCACTTTTGCATCAGAGCCACATGCCGATAGCAGTGAAGTGAGTCAGGATGTGATCAATGGCGTGAAGGCTTTTGTGTTGAATGGTGGAAATTTCTTAGCCCAATGTCATGCCATTGATGCCTACGAAAACAGGGGATTTTTTCAAACCACGGGAGGAGTCGCTCGTGTGAATGCTGCTGTAAACAACCAGTATCCTAATGCGGATCTTCCTTATTCTCAATTACAGGGCACGGTGCAGCTCAATGAAGGAGGCTCCATTTCCAATTGGACACTAAAGCCAGGCTCTACTTGGCAACCTTATACTTATCGCTCGGTGGTAGACATTGCTGATGATACTGTAGTGGCTATGGGGGCGCATTTGACAGCTCCTGATCAGGCGGGGGGTAATGTATATTATCTTGGTGGGCACGATTATTCTAAAGGAGGAAAGCCCAATACTGGACCCAATTTGACGTCTCTGCCCAAGCTGAATGCGCTACGAATGTATTTAAATGCCGTATTCGTGCCTAGTAGCAATTCCAATGGTGCTTGGGCTAATGCAGGGCCACCGAGTCTTACCATTGCTTGTGATGATAGTGTGGTCTTGGGATGTAGCCAAACGGGTCCATTAGGTTCCTCTTTTCTCTGGACACCTGCCGCTGGTCTGAGTTGTACTACGTGTCCCAATCCAGTGGCGCATCCTTCAGTATCTACTACTTATACTGTGCAGGTAACCAATGGCTGTATAGCTACAGATACCGTAAGGGTGGTCGTTGGGCCTAAACCTGTGGCGCTGTTTAGTAATGCTACGGTTTGTCAAGGGACATCTACGAGCTTCAATGACGAATCTACTACGGCAACATTTTGGCATTGGGATTTCGGTGATCCTGCTTCGGGTGCCAACAATACTTCAACTTTTCAGCATCCAACACATACATTTAGTACTTTTGGGAGTTTCACCGTTACGCTGATTTCGGGAATCAGTACCAACTGTTCCGATACATTGACAAAAACGGTAGTGGTAATTCCGCTTCCCATACTTAAGGTAAATACCCCGACTATTTGCGAAGGGCAAAGTGCAGTCCTTACTGCTCAAGGCGCCAGTACCTATAGTTGGTCGACAGGGGCGATTTCAAGCTCTATAGTTGTGAATCCAAGTACTACAACATCCTATATAGTTACAGGAACCCAAACAGGTTGTTCTGCCAAAGATACCGTAACGGTAAAGGTGGTGCCAAAGATGCAGCCAACGGTTTCGGTGATTGCTGTGAGTTGTTTTGGCGGGAGTGATGGGGCGGCATCAGTGACCGTGACAGGAGGGCAGCCCAATTATTCCTACAGTTGGAACACCAGCCCAACACAAACGAATGCTTCAATAACAGGTCTTGCTAAAGGCACTTATACGCTTACAATAACAGATGCTATGGCTTGTTCCACTACAGTGAGTGCTGTGATCACTGAGCCACCACTACTTGTATTAAAGACTTCTTCGATCAATGTGAAGTGTTATAATGGGCATGATGGATCGGTAACTGTTATGGCTAGTGGAGGTACACCCTCTTATGCTTATAGCTGGAATACAGTACCCATACAAAGCACACCCCAAGCTGTGGGCTTGGGGGCAGGAACCTACAAAGTGACTGTAGTGGATGCTAAAGCATGTAGTACTTCTATAGAGGCTACAGTTGCAGAGCCTCCTCAAGCTACTTACACCACGGTGGTATCCGATGTGAAATGCTTCAATGGAAATGATGGTACTGCAAGTATTAATATAGTAGGGGGCATGTATACCTATATTTGGAACACAAATCCTGTACAAACTACCGCTACTGCTACTGCCCTTATGAAGGGTACCTATATCGTGGTGGCAACTGATACCAGTGGCTGTGTGCTTAAAGATACTTTGGTAGTTAAGGAACCAACAGTCATTAAGCTATCTACTACGTTGAGCCATCCTACTTGTGTTGATGGCGGAAAAGCTTCTGTGTTGGCATCGGGTGGTACTGCTCCTTATACTTATCATTGGAGTTCTGCACCGATACAAGCTACCAGCTTGGCGGTAAACTTGCCAGCAGGTAGTTATCAGGCCACGGTAACTGATGCAAACAATTGTAAGAGAGATACCGTTCTGGTTTTGCTGCCGGCTGCGACACCTGTGGCTGATTTTGATTTTAATTCGGTGTGTTTGGGAGACCAATCAACGAACTTTAAGGATCGCTCGCAGGTGCTTACAGGACCAGTAAGTGCCACTATCGTTGGCAGGTCTTGGGATTTTGGGGACCCATCCTCCTCTGATAATTCATCTTTGGAGATCAATCCCTCGCATTTGTTTGGAGAGGCGAAAGTGTACCAAACCACACTCGTCATTACCACAAGCCAAGGTTGTAAAGATACGATTGTAAAACCTGTAGAGGTATTCCCAATTCCTGAAGTAGGATTTGGCCCTGGCGCTGAAGCTTGTTCCTCTGTGTGTGTCAACTTTAAGGATGCGTCTACGGTTGCATCTGGTTTTATCAAAGCTTGGTTGTGGAATTTTGATGATGCTACTAGTGCAAACAATATGTCTACAGTGCAGCATCCGAGTCATTGTTATGGAAAACCTGGGGACTACGACGTGAAACTACAAGTAGTTACAAATCATGGTTGTACTGCTGTTGGTGTAGCAAAGAGTTTGGTGAAGGTGCATCCTGCGCCAGTTATTAACCTGGACGCTTACAAAAGGATGTGTCCTGAAACAGAAAACTCAATTCGTATGCATGTGGATGCAGGGAAAGGATCATCCTATCTTTGGCATCCAAGCGGTGATACTACGCAGTATTTAATGGTAACTGCTCCTGGAACTTACGGGGTTACGGTCACAAATCATTGGGGCTGTTCTGCCGATGCCACAACAGTTATTAGGCCTGTATGCCCACCTCGGTTATTTATCTCAAACTCATTCAGTCCCAATGGGGATGGGATCAATGATCTCTATAATGTATATACCGCACATGTAGGTAAGTTTCAAATGTTGGTATTTAACCGTTGGGGGGAGATTATTTTTGAATCTAATGATAAAAACCGCTTTTGGGATGGTATCTACAGGAACGAGCCTATGCCGATCGGGGTTTATGAGTGGGTGATTACCTATGAAGGTGATTCTGAGGAATATTTAGGTCCCTACAAACAGGTGGGAGCTGTAACAGTAGTAAGATAGTGTATGGGTGTTTTGAATATGGGGGAATGACTTAGGGCGATGCCCTTTTCCCCTTTTTTATTCTTACCAATATTTGTTGTATCATTTAATCTATTATGCTAAAGCTTTAGCCCTTCTTTCTAGCCAAAAAATCTCGAAGAACGAGTTCTGATGTATAAGATAGTACTCTTAATTATGAAAAAAACTAACAACTCTTAGAATTATATCTCCCGAAAGAGTGCCGTTTTTCCCATTCATTTTATGTTCATGAAAAAAATAATTTCAAATCGGTTGTAACTTTTTATCAACTATTGCATCTAACCTATGAATGGACTTTAGAAAGAGTAATATTCATTAGCTAATTAACTATGAGAAAATATGACTTCGCCAAATTTGTATTTATGACCTGATTTATAGATTGATGATCATCTTACATGATCTCCTAATAAAAGCAAAAGGTTGAAGGGTGCGCTTTCAACCTTTTTAGCGTTATAAGCGATTTATTGTTTTATTATCTTATATATGAATGAACGGGCAGTGTTCAGTTTTAATGTATACACGTCTGCAGGTACGTCTCCAATGTTTATACTGGAATTGTTTTGGGATAAAGTGCCCTTTAAGACCGTTTTTCCAAGCGTATTGATCAGTTCGAAGTTTGTTCCTAGGAAGGTAGTTTCTATGTTAATGAGATCGTCGCTCGGATTGGGATATACCGAAAACCCTTCCTGTGTTGATACCGTTTCAGATAAGCCCAAAGGGATTCCATAGAGGTAGTTGTTCAAGAAATTGCTCAGATCTAGAATATGAAGCTTTTGTGGGTTGTTCACAAGCGGTGGTTTGGACAGATTTTCGTTACTGATATAGTATTTCAATCCTTTTACAGTTGCGATGCCTTCCACCTGATGTAGGGGGAGGGATATGGAAATCTTACGTTTATTACCACTGAAGAAATCCGTTCCATTGAAATCGTATAACAAATAAACAAAAGGCTGTAGCAAACTGCTGTAGCCACATAGTGCTATCAATCTTTGAGATTCCAGATAAGTGGCACCCGTGATCAAACCTTGTACATCTAGCGTAGCTTTGAGTTGCGCAACATGCGTACCAGGTGTTTTAGGAAGTACGTAGAGGCTGGTCTTATTGCTGATCCATTGTTTGTTGATCAAATAAATGCTGTCTGATGTAACAATAAATGCTTCGCAATCAAAGTCAGTTTTGTTACTTCCCGTTGCCGTGAAATCGCTCTGGTTGGAATAGGCGAAACTGATGGTATCTATAGCGGGTGTATTGTTTAGCAAAGATTGCTTTTCGACTTTCAGTATTTTCAAGTTGGTCCTGTTGCCATTGGCATTATTGCCAAAATCGCCTACATAGACATAGTCTTTGTCTTGAGAAATCTCTTCCCAGTCGTTATTTACAGTGTTTTTGAGGGTATAGGTTTGTAATAGACTGCCATTGTTGGTATCAAGTGCATAGAGGTGATTGTCGCTATTGTCATTATGGGTCCATATACGATCTTGCCATGCAATGAGTCCAGAGCTTTCTAGTAGACTACTATTGAGACTGTAACTTGAAACAGGGGCAATGCTGGCTGCATTATAGAGGCAGGAACCGTCGTTTTTATTTGCTGAGGCATTGAAATTGTTGGCCAGAATGTCAGTGCATCCCCAAACTTGTGCAAAAGTTTGATGACTGCAGAATAACAAGAGGATGAGCGCGATATATAGTTTTTTCATTTTATGATTGTTAAGAAATCGATAATTACGTGATGTATTGTGCGAATAACTGAATTTAGGTGGATAAAAGCAATTCTATTAGGGGCTATTGGGTAAAAACAGAGGTCTCTTTTTGTGAGACCTCGGTAGTGCGTACATAAATTTTGATATCGAGTTGCAAGCGTTTAACTTTTAAGGATTTTTTCGATGGCAGGCATTAAGGTTTTGGCATATTGTAAACCTCCCTTTGTTTGCTCTGCCACAATATCAGGAGGTGCCTCTGAGGGGATACCTGAATTGGTAGGAGGGGCAGGTTGGTATTGGATCTGCAGCTGCGTCGCTTCAGCGGCTTCGGTGCCTTTGATCTTTACCACCAGTTCTAAGGCAAGGTCTAATGAAGAGGAAATACCACCACCTGTGAATATTTTATGTTTGTCGTCGAGGATGTAGCGCGGATAGTAATTCTCGTGTACTTCCAAATGCAGTTTTTCTGCCAAAAGGCTCAAAGTAGGGATTTGGCTCCAATAGGTTGTGGCTTCGCAATTTTTAAGAATACCTGCCGCCGCGAGTATGAAGGCACCCGTACATACGGATCCTCGCCATTTGGCTTTTGGTGCGGCTTTTCTGATGAAGTCTAGATAGGTCTCGTCTATCATGGTATTGTATACACCTGTAGAGCTTCCGCCAGGGATAAACAAGATGTCAATTTCTGGATGGTAGTCAAAATTGTAGTTGGGCAATACCGATACGCCTTCTGAGGTATTGACAGAGCTGTCGTTAGACAGCCAGATTACTTTCATGCCTTTGGTGTAGGCAAATACCTGGGTGGCACCTGTGAAATCTACGAGGGTACAACCTTGGTACAAAGGAAAACCCACGATTAAATCGTCTTTTTGAGTCATTATATGATAGTTTAAAATGTAATTTAAATTTGAGGAGCTAAACTGCGTGCCACAGTTAGTAAGTCGTATGGACTCCTTTGTGTTAGTTTTTGGCTATGATGGGTGTTGACATTTTAATAGAATGTTTAGTTTTTAAAAAAAAAATGTAATCGTATCTCCTTCTGAATCATTATGGTTGAACGGGTCATTTAGGTTGACTTTTGTACTATATTGATCGCTAGTTTAGAAGAAATTATGTATTTTTTTTACAACGTATAGGTTTAAAGTTATATAGTTATTTCGGATTTGCAAAAAAAATAATGAGTTGTCGATAATCGTTTTGAGACCTAACAAGTATGGAGGTGACCATTTAACTCGTTCAAATCACCTATTCACGAAGTTTAGCTTTTGTAATGATTGTTTAGTGCGGAAATTTGTACTTATAAAATATACACACGATGAAAAATGGCTTTGTATTTCTATTACTTGTGTCAGTGGTACAGCATATTTCTGCTGTTACGTTCTACGATCAGCTTTGCGAATTTAATCCCAATTGGAAAAAATATAGTTCTCAAGTGTCTTTAGCTGAGGCGCGCATGTTTCGTTCAGATAAAGAATATGTGAAGGCCCATCTTCATAGTGTCTTGTCCATTTTAAGAGCTAAGAGGGTAGCGGTCTTTAATTCCGAAAGGTACAAGTCTAGAATGTATTTGATAGAAGTGCTTGAGGAGTACTGCAAGGCTGGGAATTTCCCTATTAATGAATATTGTTATGACCGAATTCCTGTGTTTATTGACAAGTATAAAACACATTGTGCAGTAGCTTTTTTACTAAAACGGACTGGCCGTGAAGATTTGGCACTGCAAATTGCTGCAAATTATAATTATAAATGGCTTAAAGACATAAGAGAGGCTGAGCTCCTCAAATGGCAAAAGGCTTCCGGTTTTACCTTAGAAGAGTTAAAGTTGATCCAAGGCGCCTATGATTATTATCTGCCTGATGCTTTTGTGCTTCCCAATAAATACGAAATACCGCAAAAGCCTGCATGTATGACTGCTTATTTTGAAAATAAATTTGTCAGCCTACAGAAGTCGAAAGCAACGAAAGATATTTGGTGTCGTGGAGAAGGGGTGAGTGGGGTATTGGATGGGAAATGGGAACAAAACTATGGCCCTGGCTTGCCTTGGATAGAAGGATATTTTGCCAAAGGCAAACGTACTGGACTGTGGAAAGAGTATTATCAGGGTACGAAGCAGCTCTGCCGTACCGAGAACTGGAGAAATGACAAACTGAACGGGATTCGCAAGCGGTACGACATGTCAGGGTATTTGATCGAAGAGATATTGTTCAAAGACGGAAAGGCGATGACTAAAACTAATTATGAAAGGTTGGATTCTTTGATCTGGGTACGTAAACCCATTGATACTAACCTTGTATACACCGAGGTGTTCACTTTTGGAGGGGCTCTACTTGCCAAAGGAAATGAAAGTATATATAATCCAGGAAACCTACTTTGGTTTCAAAATATAGAACTTACGGCACTTAATTCCGCAGCTATTACCTCTAGGGAAGTAGCAATGTTTAATAATGGAATTGACGAGAGATTCAGACCTCAGCATGTTTCGAGAAGGGCTTCAATGTTTAGTGCTACCCCTTTGGTAGAATACAAAAAGGAAGGAACATGGATTTACTATAAGGAATATACACCCAAAAATACTTCAGACCAATTGCCTAGTTTGATTAGAAAAAGTCTAGAGTTAAATTACTTCAGTTTTGTGGACGATTTGGGTTTAAAAGAGAACTTGCTCGATGAGTTAAAGCCACATATTGGATACGATTCCATTCAAATTAAATTTCAAAGTAATTTGTTTCAGGACTTTTATGTTAACGATAGCCACCTGCATGTCAGTTACCATCTTCCCACTATGATGCTAGACAGAGGTTTTAATAACAGTATTAAGTTAGGCATGAGGCGCGTTAGGGCGATTGGTCAGTATAATTTTGCTAATGAAAAAATTGGAGTTTGGAAATACTATAATGTTGAGGGACTGTTGTATAAAACTGAGAATTATCTAATTCCATGGAAGGAAGAGGACCAAGGGTCTTTCAATTAGTAATTTGTCTATAGGAAACAAGTAAGATTCTATTTGAGGGGACTCCTGCTGTTCGGAGTCTTCCCGTTAGGGGCGACTCCGATTTCTATAGATATGTAGCGCTTGTTCCGATTTTCTCGGGAGTCCTCATACCCGAAAACCAGCCCATAGGGTAGCCAATGCCAGCAATCCCTTTCCGTATCCCATAAAAGTCCCTACAGCTGCGACTTTTAAGACTAGTTGCAAGTCAAGCTCCTAATGGCGCAAGCATATAAAATGAAGGTTCAAGGGTCTGGTTCAAGCGTCCGCTTGGACCAATCTTTTTTATAGCGTCCGCTATTTTAAGGAAATGAGATAACAAGTGCCATGCTAATACAGGTAACAATCGTCAAAATATTGCGAAGCGGACGCTTCGAGGTTTGAAGTCCAAGCGGACGCTTGAACTATGTCCATGGCTAGGTTTGGACCTTAATTTTTACAGAGTTCCGCTATTTTAAGTGAAAGAAGTAACCATTGAGATGATGAGTTGTTGCGAAGCGGACGCTTCAGTGTTTTAAGTCCAAGCGGACGCTTTGAACTATTGCAGCCATCAGGGTTTGAGGTCCATTTGTAAATCATGCTTTAGCATGATGTGCCTTGAACTATTCCGTCCCAATGCTCATGAATGAGGGCATGTTTTCCAAGACCTAAGCCTTGAAATTCTATTTCTAAAACTCAAATATTAATAACTAGTGCCCAAGCACCAAAGGCTGGTGCCCAAGTACCGAAGGCTGGTGCCCAAGCACCGAAGGCTGGTAACCCGGCACGGAAGGCTGGTGCCCAAGCACCAAAGGCTGGTGCCCAAGCACCGAAGGTCGGTAACCCAGCCCCGAAGGCTGGTACCCATGCCTCGAAGTTAGTTACTTTATGTCCGAAGGAGAGAAGGCCATATCCATCCATAGTTTCCATATCTCCATGCGAGCTTGCCTTTGCTCCACACCTGGTTCCCATATCCTCACGCGAAGTTTCTTTACTACAACGCATGGATCCTTTACTACAATGCATGGTTCATTTACTACCATGCGAGGGTAGAAGCCTCAGAGGCAAGAGGATTAGCCACGCTCATGAGCGTGCACGGGAGCCATGAAAGAGAGTGTAGTTCGATCGCCATATTGGAAAGGTACGCTGCGAACACTACGCACTGCTTGGGTAACCTGTGCTATGATGGGCTCAAATGAAACCTAAGCGTTATGATTGGGTATTCTGATTTGAAATTCAGTGCCTACGCCCAATTCACTTTTGATATCTATTTTTCCTTTGAGTTTGTCTATCGCCAGTTTGGTAATGAATAAACTCAAGCCAGTTCCTTGTAAGTAGGTGCCTTTAAAGAACATTGAAAACAGGTTTCGTATGGTTTTGGCATCCATACCGATACCATTGTCAGAAAAACTGATCATTAAGGCTTCTTTGTCTATTTGGGCTTTAATAGATAGTACCAGTGTGACGTTTCCTTTTTTACGATACTTAACCGCATTGTCTATAAGGTATCGGAATATTTTCGTGATCAGGTATTTGTCTGTAATGAATTGACCATCTTGATTCACATCCACAGATATTTCAATAGACTCTGTGTCTTTGACCGCCTCTAAGAGCTGATCGAGTTCTAATTTTAGGTCTATAGGCTCTAGTTTTACTTTGTAGTTGAGTACATCGCTGCTGTTGCCAAGTCCAGACACAATATCGTCAAGTTTTTTGACACTGGATTCTATGTGGTCAAAGTATTCTATAGCATTTCCTGGATCCAATTTACCTACCATGGCTAGGCCTTCTATGGATTTTAAAGGTCCTTTGATGTCGTGTGAAGATCTGTATATGATGGTGTCTAGGTCGTTGATCTTTTCTTCGATGATCTTTTTTTGCTCGATGATCTCCATGGTTCTTTCCTGTACTTTTTCTTCCAGCAGCTTATTGTTTTTCCTTTCTTCTTTATATTCTCTTTTAATAATACCAAAGCGTCCACCCATGGCCAATGAAAGCATCATCATTTCGGCCAGGGTTGCAAAATGTAGATAATAAAAGCTGAAAAAATCTGGTGGGATGATACCCCCGACCCTCAATACATACACCAAAAAGCCTGATAGTAAAAAGCCAAAACCAATCATCAGAAAGGAAGAGTTCTCCCTACCGTTCTTATAGGCTATGATAGCGACAATGAATGCCATTACAAAAAGAGGTAGGTCTGCATAGTAGATGTAGAGGTATTTCTTGGAGACCAAAAAGCCAATGGCAATGATGGTGAATCGAAATGCCGTATAGGCCCAAAAGATAATATTGAGATTTCGGAGTTTATTTTCAATGTCTAAAAACTCTCTTACATATAGAAATAGAAATACTGCTTGCAGGAAGATGACCACATAGACTATATTGGTGGCAATGGTTTGGTTGCCGCTCCAAAAATATTGGTTGCCTATACCATCCGAATTTAAGAAAAACAGTATTCCGAAGAATAGATAGAGCACATAGTATAGGTGTGAGACGTCGCGGAGTATTACAAAGATCAAGATGTTATACAGCATCATCAAGATCAAACAGCCATAAAATATGCCCAATAAGAAATATTCGAATAGCGCATAAGATGCAAAATAAGGACTGGATTTGATGACGAGAATTTGAGGGGTGCTGGCATCGGAGCCATGAAACATGTGCAAATAATAGGTTTTATATGCGTCTTTGGGAATATTTAAAGGGAATACGAAGTTTTTGTGATTGATAAATTTGTGACTAGCAGGTTTTACATAATTTGAGGGGATCTTTACATACACGCCGTTATGCAATGTATAAAAATCCATTTGTTCTACTCTATAGTTGTATCCTTCCAGAAGCCATTCGTAGGGCGATTCGTTTTTGACAGAAAACCTGATCCAATAATGTTTTTTGTTGGTGATGTTGACATGGTCTGTATGGTTGGTTATGAATCGATCCGATAACTTAACAATATCGTCGATATTTAAAGTGGAGTCTTCTGTTTCATAAATACTAAAATACTCTTGGGAAACTTCATATACTGTATCTCTCGAATCTACCAAAATGGCGTTTTCCCCTAAGATGTTTATTGCTTGAGCAAACATGAGGAAAAACAATGTGTATTTGTAGAAAAGCATACAGTTTTTAAAATAGTATGTATTACGTTAATATGTAGTGGAAAGGTTACTTGGTCTGTTTAATAAATTGAAGAGATGCTCTTGAGATAGTGTTCAGGCGTGATAGTGCTGGTTTAATGAATTGGAAATGTATTAATTATCATATTATCAGTATTTTATATAAATCGGATGTCTGTTGGTCCGTTTGTTTTGATTTAGTTTGGATTAGCCATTGTTCAATCCTATCAGTATTGCTTGAGTTATTTTGTATTTTAAAATGACATTTTAAAATATAATAGAGAAGGGTCTTATTGAAGACTCTTCTCTATATATTTACAGTAACCTAGCTGTTTTTATGCTTAAAAGGATACTGCTCCTTTTAGCTTGATTTCTTTGGATGAAGAACCCACGTTGATTGTAAACTTACCGGCCTCAAGTACCCAATCTAACTTTTTATCGTCAAAGAATTGGAAGGCCTCTTTGCCAAGCGTGAGGCTGATATTTTTAGATTCACCTGCTTTGAGAAATACTTTTTCAAAAGCTTTAAGCTCTTGCTTGGGTCTTTCTACCGAAGCTTGTTCGTCAGATACATATACTTGTACCACCTCAGCACCATCTACTTTGCCAGTGTTTTTCAAACTAAGAGATACCAGTACGTTTTCTCCTTGCTTTTGTACATGAAGGTTGCTAAAGGCAAACTGTGTATAAGAAAGGCCATGACCAAAAGGAAAGAGCGGCTCTATATGGTGTGTGTCAAAGTGACGGTAGCCCACGAATATGCCTTCTTTATAGTTTACAGTACTGTCGCCAGGAAACTCCCCAATGCTATGAGAAGGCATATCGCTGAGTTGCTTTGGAAAAGTTACTGGTAATTTGCCCGATGGGTTGGTCTTACCAAACAAGATGTTCGCAAGGGCATTGCCCCCCTCCATACCTGGGTACCAAACTTGTGCGATGGCTTTTACGTCATTGACCCATTGACTCATATCTGAAGCACTGCCACCTAGCAATACCACGATGGTATTGGGGTTGGCTTTAACTACTGCTTTGATCAATTCATCTTGTCCGAAGGGCAACTTAATATCTTTTTTGTCAGCTCCTTCAGAGTCAAAAGCCTTGTCATTCCATTCGTTGGTGTACCCATGTACAAATCCTCCAATTACGATAGCGACTTCAGCTTCAGAAGCGGCCTTTACCGCTTCGGCGATCAGTTGAGGGTCGGCGGTACCGTCTTTTTTAACCACATAGCCTTGAGAGAACGAGACCTTTTGGGTGTCAGGGGCATATACATTTCTCAAACCTTTAAGTGGAGTAATCTCATAATAGGCAAGTACTTGGGCACTACCACCGCCTTCTGCTTGTAGGCGAACTGCATTGTCACCAATAACGGCGATAGATTTAAGGGCATCCTTTTTGAGTGGTAATATGTTATTGTTTTTCAAAAGCACTATTCCTTCTTCAGCTACATTTAGTGCGACTTTTTGATGTTCCGGAGTGTTTATTGCGCCTGGGGTACGTTTGCCAAACATATTGATTTTGTGCATGACCCACAGGATCCGTTTTACTTTGGCATCGATATAGGACACATCAACAACCCCAGCCTTGACCAATGATATAGCCGTGTCACCCATAAAGACCTTATTGAAATTCCAATTGCCCCAATTACGCATTTCAGTACCCATTTCTATATCTGTACCAAATTTTAGGGCCTGCATGGTATTTTGTACTGCAGACCAGTCGCTGATTACAGCCCCCTTAAAGCCCATTTCGCCTTTTAGGACTTTATTGATCAAATATTCGTTGTGAGTGCAATATTGTCCTCTAAATTTGTTGTAAGCTCCCATTATGGTGTAGGCATTACCCTTTTGTACAGCAGCCTTAAAGCCAGGGAGGTAAATCTCGCGTAGCGCCCTTTCATCCATTAATACATCAACCTCTTGCCTTTTAGTCTCTTGGTTGTTGGCTAAGTAGTGTTTCACGCAGGCTGAGATCCCCTGGTCCTGAACACCCTTTACATAGCCAACACCCATTACCGAAATTAGGTACGGGTCTTCCGACATATACTCAAAGTTACGGCCATTCAGCGGGGAGCGCACGATGTTGATACCTGGCCCGAGTATGATATCTTTTCCTCTATGTTTTGCCTCGGTACCAAGCACAGTACCATATTTGTAGGCTAAGTCTTTGTTCCAAGTAGAAGCCAATGCTATTTCAGCTGGCAAAAATGTAGCTCTTGAATCTACTTTTTCATTCCGTGACCAATCACGGTTTACCTCATGGCGTACTCCATGTGGGCCATCAGACATTACAATCTCTGGAATACCTAAGCGAGGTACGCCTCCGTTGGTAAATGCTGATGCGGATTTAATCATGCTCACTTTTTCCTCCAAAGTCATGAGCGATACTAGAGAATCTATCTTGGCACTGAGCCTTTTTTCATCTGATTTCGGTAGGTGTTTTGTTGTTTTATGATTTGTTTGTGCATGTGTAGAAAAGGCAATCATGAGCGCAAAAACACCACTGGAAATCTTCAAAAAATGTTTTATCATATTTTAACTTTTATCTATTTATTTTTTAATCGGCCAAATATAAAAGATAAAACGCAATTGAAAATCAGTTTTTTACATTAAAATCATTTCACTGGAAATAAACCGAAATGCCTGTAACTTTTATCAAATGCGAATGTATTGTGCAACAAAACTCATAAAAACTAATGAGTGTTTTGGTGTGTCGCAAAACATATCGGTTTACATTTTTTAAGCAATGGTGATGAAAGCACTTAGTATAGCCAAGGGTGGGAATGCATTGGATTTAGGTTTGATAAAGCAACAATATAACAATAACAATTAATATAAAGTAGCGCACAAAGCGTAGCTTAAAAAACTGTCGTATGAACAAAATCAAATTTCTATTATTGAATAGAATTATATTTTTACCCTTATGCCTTTTATTGACAACAAATGTACTTCGCTCACAAGATTATGTATTACTCAGCGAGGATTTCGAAGACAAAGATGACTCTTCTTGGTATTTTAAAAATGCCCAAATAACAGATCGCCAATCTTACAAAGGACAGAGATCCATGCAAGTGGGAGGCAAGGGTGAGGTAGCTCGTGTATTACCTCTGCCTGAAGGTACCGATGAAATAGTATTGAGAGGCTGGGTCAAGCTGGTTGGCGTGGCTGCCAAGTCTAAAAAACAACAGAAGGTTAAAGAAAATGCGCAGAAAGCAAAAGCTTCGGGCGATACCACTTTCTTAGATGATGTGGTTTTTGTGTCGTCGAGCACAAAAGCTGCTTATGTAACTGTTGAAGGATACACCTCGGAAGGACGCATCTTTATTAAAGGAGGTCAGGCCGGTTTTCTCTTCAAAAACAACGAATGGGCTGGTTTCGAAACAGAGATTAGTTTGCCCAAAGGTGTTACCAAGATCAGGGTGACCTGTAAAAATACGATTGATAGTTCCACCGCCTATTTCGACGCAGTCGATGTAGAACTCAGGCAGTTGGGATTTGTAAGGGCGGATTCGCCTTGGGCCAAACAACTCCGTGAAATGAAGGAACGTGCGAGCCGCTTGGTGAAAAATGGCGACTTTGAAGACGGTGCCCAGATCTGGAACTCCTATTGGGGTTTTGAGCTGTCTAATCTGGCACATACAGGGCAACGTTCTTGTATGATCCAAAATGCTGACCCTAAGGCATGGAGAGGTTCTGGTAATGATAAACTTTTCAAGATTCCAGCAGGCACTAAGAAGCTCAAAGTATCGGTATGGATCAAAGCAGACAACATAGTAGGAGGGGCCAACGCATGGGAGACGGGAGGTATCTTACTAAGCTTTGCCGACAGCCATGGCAATGAAGTGCCTGGTGGAGAAGCGGTGGCCAGAACAGTAGGCACACATGATTGGAAGAAGTTTGAAACCTACTTTACGGTGTCTGAACGTGCCACCAATTTTAAGATTGCCTTGCAGATGGCGGCTTCTACCGGAAAAATATACTTTGACGACATCATGGCAGAGCCATTGACTGACGAACAGTTCTACCAATCCAATATCATCCTTAAAAATCCTGGTTTTGAAAACCTATTGAGTGGCTGGCCGAGCTATGCTGGTGAAGCAAGCACCGAAGAGGCACACACTGGGCAATACTCACTTAAGGTAAGTGGTGTTAATGCTGCGTGGGAAATGAGGATGCAGTCTATTACCCTTATGAGAGGCAAAAAGGAGTTCTCCTTTAGTATTTGGATGAAAACCATAGATGTGACCGAAACGCCAAACTCATGGGAGGGGGCTCGTACGCTGTTGGAGTTTAAAGATGTCAATGGAATTGTACTGTCTGATGTGGCTATAGGTCGTGCTGTGGGTAATACAGATTGGCAACAGTTTAGCCAAAAGGTAACTATTCCAGAAGATGCGGTAGAGCTGAGCATTTCCTGTGGTAGGGCCAATGTGTCTGGCAAGGCCTATTTTGACGATGCCAAAATTGAATATTAAAAAAAACGCATGATTCCCTATTTGGATATTGATAAGATGATATGAAGAACGTTTACAAGATATTAAGTTTTATAAGTATTTCTATAATGAGTGTTTTCTGCACTTTTGCCAAAAGTCACGAGGATTCTCTGGCCACTGCCCAAAGTGCTGCACGAAAGCCTTATACCTTTTATTTATTCCCCCAAAAGAGGTTAATGGCTACAAATATTGGTCAGGATCCTAAAGGTATGGGTGACGACGTAGGCGTACCTATTTCTTTTTCGGGTGCATTTAGGTTCAATGCCATGTATAGGTCGCTTTCAGCATCTTACCCTAATGTAAAGCCTCAAAGTTTAAACATTGGAGGTTTTGGGGATGGATCGATTCCTTTTGGCGGAAGTCCCTTACTTACTTTGGTTTCAAAGATTACACCAGCCGAAGGCGTTGAACTAGGTATAGGTATGGGATTCAGTCATATACTTTCTGGGAGTTCTGATCCCGATTCTACAAGAAGTAGATTGCCCTTTGGACAAACTTTTGGCGGAACGGCCACTTTCACGACTAATTATGGAAAGATTAAAGTAGGGGGTGGAAATTTGTATACAGGCATGAGTCAGATGCTTTCAGGATGGGCACAAGTACGATGGAATCCTTTCTATCGCTTGCCTTGGGATGCAAGTCCACAATGGGGAGGGGCTTGGAGTACCTACGAAAATACTTTTACCAATGGTAGTGTGACGAATTTCGATGCAGCGTATGCCAATGGTGGGCGTACTCAGGGAGCAATCGTCCAATTGTCTGACCTTCCGGGTGGTTTCGGTTTGAACATGACCTATGGGGTAGACGGTCAAACAGGACTTTATCTGCCCAGTACCAGCGATACCGCAAATTCTGTAAAGTATACCAAAAAGACAATTGGAGGAAGGGCTTATAAGAAAGCCGGAGCGCATACTTTCGGAATCACAGGTATTCTAAATAATGGTTTCGTGGATAACGTGAGTGACTTTCGGGAAACGCAATACATGTATTCTGTTGATGCACATATTGTGCTTAAAAATGTAAGCATTAGCTCAGAATTTGGTGCAACGGCATTCTCTAATCCTTTTGGTCCTTATGAGGGGAATAGGGCTGGCAATGGTAGACCATGGGATACGATACAGTACAACTCGGGTGTAGACTTCTTAGGGGAAATAAAGCTTAAATTTAAAAAGGAAGCTTTTGGTTTACCGACAAGTATCACTCTGTATAATTTAGGTGCAAACTATATTAATGCCAATAGTGGTGCCTTTAATACTTCAACTTATAACAATACTGCCGCATATATGCAGATCAACTCTACATGGGATGTGGCAACGCGTAAGGGCTTTATTGCAGATCTGGGCCAGAGTGCCAACAACAGAAGAGCTTTTGAGGTTACTACACAAATTGATAAAGGACGATTTAAAGTGTCTCTGGGCACCCAAGTGGGTACTGAGATCAAAAAAGCAGACAGTGCCAGTGTGAACCAAGTCATGTTCTATCATAAACTCAACCCATGGTCGCGTGCAGGCTTTAATTATTGGACTCCTCAAGGTGGTGCCTATCATAGACTTTTAGGCAATTTTATACAGTTGTTGGAGCGCGTGAGCATCACAGATCAGGTTATCGATTACAAAAAAACTTTTAATGTGTTTGATGTAGAGGCTCGTTACAAGACCACGTTCTTGGGCCGTCCGACCATCTTCACCAGCTATACCAGTTATCAGTCCGCAGCAGATAAATGGTCTCCACTTCCATTTGTAAGCAATAAGGCATTTGTAAGATCCCTATATGAGGAACTCTTAGGATACTATCAACTTAAGAAGGATTTAGTACTGGCTGTCTCTTATACACATCTGACGCTGCCGACGATCGCATAAGTGTAGGT
>CAMFLX010000074.1 GCA_945957555.1 uncultured Cytophagales bacterium | reverse complement strand
GCCATGCAAATGGCCGTTGACTTCCAGTAACTTATCTTAGGTTGACGGCTATGGTACTGGTACAGGCGCATACATGGGAACTGCATAAAAACGTGGATGGGATACAGGTGTATACCCGAAAACAAGAGCATTCCAATTTTAAACAGATTAGGATTGTAACAACAACTACCAACTCCATATCTGCAGTAGTGTCGATGTTAAGAGATAAGGGGGCTTTTCATAATTGGGTATATGCGTGTAAGAATGCTAACTATCTCAAGATCTTGAACGATACAGAATCGGTGCATTATCAATATACTTCTATGCCATGGCCTTTGAGCGATAGAGATGCTGTGATTCACACACGTATTCATCAAGATTCGTTGACCAAAGTAGTTACCATTGGGGTTAAGGCCTTAAGTAACTATATTGGTACAAAAGATAAGGTGGTTAGAGTGAAAAAGCTTGACGCACAATGGACCTTAAGGCCTGATCCTCTACGTAAAACTGTGCAGATAGAATATGTGCTGAGTATCAATCCCGAAGGAGAGTTACCTGCTTGGGTGGTAAATTTAGGCATTACTGATGGTCCACTTAAGACCATCAAAAAAATGAAAGAATTGTTGCCCTTATACGGACGGGTTCAATTGTCGTATATTAAAAATTAATACAAGGTAATAGGTATCCTTTTGACCTTGGCAATAGGGGAATCCTGAGAATCATGTTCTAATAATTGAATTCTATTGTGGAAATGATACTGATGTATCATTGTTTCAGATGGCGAGACCTTTTTGGCTCGCCATTTGTATGATCGGGTAGGTGTAAAATGCCTTATTCAAATCGTAAACTTGTACTAGGGAGGGGGGCAGAACGTTTTTTGAGTCTGACATTTACAAAGGAACTTAGTTGCGTCTAGGCAAATAGGCAAGAGCCAGATATTGATACTAGTGCAATAAGGATTGCGAAGTCTTTTGTTTAAAGAAGGGGTTATCTGAGAGGAGCAATGAGTAGTAGGAGGCGAATATAGAATTGGCTGGTTTATCAATGATAAGATGTGAAATAGGTGGCGTATTCACATCCTGTCTATATGGTACTCAATGATGGGAACTTGGCTCTAGTTGTAAAAATTGTTCCTCGTTCAAATCACGAATATGCCTTGTAAACACATTTTGAGTATCATCTTTAATGTACTTTTTTATTTTCCTGAGAAAGTCCCAAAGGGGCTCGTAGTATTTGTGTTGCGTCTGTCTTTGAAACTCCTCAGTTGTAAGCCCATTACCTTTATCGAGCAGTAACTGTGTTGCTATAAAAAAGTAACCAATGGGCAACTTACTCCCTTCTAGCACGGTACCACTTCTCAATGTGGTTCTAAACCTGCACGATCTACATTGGAACTGTTGCTTTGTATTCAACCAGTAATGTTGCGTATCACCGCATTTTTTACATATCACACCTTGTTTTAATCGCAATACTTTGAATGCGTTTATGGCAAGTTCTTCATTTTTGTAAGCCTCTATTGATTCTGTCGTTAACATATAGAATACTGTTTAATACACTGCAAATATACACATAGAATAAATCTCTACAAAATTTATAGAGATTAAAATGTAAGTCAGGGTTTTAATATTAAGGTAAGTAATATATAAGGCCTAGCCGTGCTGGAATTACAAGTTATAAATGTTGAACTCATATAGGCTTATGAATGAAACCTGATCATCACAATAATTTCTGGTATTCGTTCATCCTCATAAAGTAAATACTGGCAGCAATGCTTTCGCCAATTTTTTCTAAGAATTCCATCTCGTAGTTGGCCAATAACTTAAACGAGGCCAGCTCTACCACAGCCTCTATTTCACCTCTGCTTTTACAGGCCAAAATATAAATACTAGTAGGAGTTGCCTCACCCAAACCAGAAGTAATATAAACATAGTCTTGAGGTACATCGCTCAGATAGATACTTTCTTTTTCTAAATAACATTGGCCCACGAGGCCCTCACCGGCAAGAATACTTTGGTTCATAAACTTCTTCCTGTTGTAGGCATACATGGCCGTGAGTTCAAGCTGTACCTGCACATTGTTGCTGTTGTTTACCACAAAAATTCCCGCTTGGTTTACACCTACATATTTTACTAAGGCCTTAATCGCATGATCCGCAAAACCGTTGATGGTGTGTTGCTCCCTGCTGATTTTAGCAAATATGGCCAATCCTTCGTTATGCCAAGACCTTCTTGTTTCTAAAATTCTGAGGTCTTGAAACTGTAGTAAGATCTTATTGAGTGCCTTTCCTACCTCGTCCTTATCGTTGCCTATAGCTGATAAAGTAATGTTTTCGCTTTGTCCGATGCTTTTTACTGTTTCGATGCTGTTGCTAAATTTTAGGATGATCCTTTCAATACTAAGCACCAAGTCTTCCAATAAAGAATATTTTTTCAAATCACTTAAATCTACTGACAAGCAACCTTGCGAGACTATCTCAGCGGCAGTTTGGAGCAGGAGCACTGGTTTGCGTACTGAGTTATTAAATATGTAAAACACAAATGAAACTAGGCCCAAGAAACATAAAAACAAGAATGAAACGACCCATACAATATATTGTACAGCAGTCATGGAATTTTCAGTCTGGCCAGCGATTTCCTGTTGCATAAACAATAGCTGTTCTTCCAGTTCATGTTGCTTTTGAACAATGGAGGCGCGAAGGCCATGATGCTCGTCGAGCCCAATCATTTTTTCCTTATCTACAATTTGGTCAAAGGCCTTGCCGTAGTTTTGCAAGCAAGCGATCAAATAGGCTTTCTGCTCGTCTGACAAAGCTTTGTTTTGAGTGTATGTAACCATCATTACATCTATTTCCTGATGCAACTTTTGTACATAAGCAAGGTCTTTTCTCAAGATAAAGTCCTTCTCATGCCTTCTCAGGCTCAATACTTGCTTTAGGTCAGGCAAGTAAGATGTATGTTCCAGATCATGGATAGCTTTGCGCATTTCTCCTTCTATGCCAATGTCCTTAAACCCTCTTTGTTTGTACTGCATCACCATCTGCTCAAAAACCTGCTTAAAGGCTATCAGCTTTGGTACTAAGCCACTGAGTTTCGCTTGTGTATCAGTGTTGCTACGTTGTTTAATCAGTATCTCAAGTTGTTGGGAGGCTGTTTCATAGCTCTCCTTGAATTCAACAATGTTGGGGCTGCTCCCTGTTTTGTAAAATTGTTCACTGGTATAAGAGTTGAGGAGGAATTCTTTAGAGGCGATGGTACATCTGTTGATGGAAGAAACAACTTCCTGAATACTTTGATTGTGCAAGTAATATTGAGAGACCTTCTGGATGGTGCTTACGATATAGATTCCTACCATTACTCCGCCAAGTACCATTGCAGCCACAATAGCTGCAAAATATCTTCTTTTCTTGAAAAAAGAATTGATCATACCCACCACACATTTACAACATTGCAAATGTATCGTTTGAAATATTAAGGGAAAGTTATGTTTTTCTACCTAAAGATTAGCGATAAAAGTTCTTTCTACCTATTTCTAAAACATTTTTTATATACAGTTCCCTATCCATATCCAAGATGTTTTAGTAGCGATTTGTAAAATATACTTGCGCTTGGCGTTTGTTTTGTTTCTCAAAGCCAAGAAACAATAGGTATAAACGATTACAGCTTGGTCTTACAGAGATGTCTTTTTTAGGAATAATTTGTAGATTCGCATCTTGATTTTGTGATTTCATGCGGAAAATAAGAGAAGAAGAAAGGCTTTTGTTGACATTTCTGTTGCAGCACCTACACCTGAAACAGGAAGACTATCCCTTTAACGAGGAGGTAGATCCTTACGAAGGGGATAAGATGGGGAGCATTAGTTTAGGTGGTGATGTTTCGGCTTACGATGGCGATCTGATTCAAGTTCGTTATATAGACATAGATCAAGTCCCTGTTGTTATTACTCTTACCAAAGACACCAAAGGCCAATTGCTGGATTTGGATTTCTGGAAAGAAGATTTCTCTAAACTTCTAGTTTATCCGAGTCCTGAGAAGCTTGAGTTTATGTGATTGCCAATAATTTGAGTGCTATTGTAGATCTACTACACTATTCAATCTTGCTCTACCATTTCTTCTTGGACACACCTTTTGCTATCGCGAAGCGCCCAGTCAGCCATGGCATTCATCACAGGTTTCAATTCTGCACCAGCAGAGCTTAAGGAATAAGTAACTATTGGAGGTACCACTGGTTCCGCATCCCTAATCACCAAATTATCAGCCTGCAATTGCTTTAAATGTTGAATTAACATTTTTTCTGTAATCGCTGGAATGGCGCGCTTGAGCTCGCTATAGCGTTTGGGCCCACTCATGAGTTGGTATAAAATGATGGGTTTCCAATGTCCACCTATTTTATTCATGATATAGGTGACAGGACATACCACATTTGCAATCTCCTTGTTCATATTGCGTGTTGAATTTTCTTTGATCTTTGTCATGCTACATACTTTGGGGTAAGTACTTGTATAAAAGTAAGTACAAATATAGCTTTGTATATCGAAATTAAAAAATTACAGTCATGAAAATCATAATCACAGGATCACTCGGAAACATTAGCAAACCACTGGCAGAACAACTTGTCAAATCAGGTCATCAAGTGACCGTCATCAGTAGCAAGTCTGATAAAGTAACAGAAATAGAAGCAATGGGTGCGAAGGCGGCTATTGGCTCTGTTTCTGATATCGAATTTCTTAATGCAACATTTGCAGGGGCAGATGTGGTCTATACCATGGTACCACCAAACCCAGGCGCGGCAAATTATAGACAATACATCGCCAGTGTTGGTCATAAGTATGCAGATGCTATACAGAAAGCAGGTGTAAAACGTGTCGTAAACCTAAGTAGCATTGGCGCACATCTTAATGGGGGTACAGGTCCTATAGCTGGGCTGTATGACACGGAGCAATTGTTTAACACATTAGAGGGGGTGGCTGTGAAACATTTACGTCCTGCATCTTTCTATGTGAACTTCTATAGCAACATAGACATGATCAAACATTTAGGATTTATGGGGGGCAATTATGCAGGAGACTTTCCTTTGGTAATTGTGCATCCGAAGGATATTGCAGATGTGGCCGCAGAAGAGATTCAACAAGGTTTTACTGGTAAAAGCATAAGATATATTGCTAGCGATGAGAAGACAGGAAATGAAGTAGCCACTATATTAGGTAAAGCCATTGGTAAACCAGAGTTGAAGTGGGTAGAGTTTAGCGACGAGCAAGCTCTTGGAGGCATGTTACAAGCTGGTTTACCAGAAGAATTCGCTAAAAACTTAGTAGAGATGGGCACTGCCATCAGAAGTGGTAAAGTTGTGGAAGACTACCTATTGCAAAAGCCAAAAACTTTAGCCAAAAGAAAATTGGAGGAGTTTGCGGTGGAATTTGCCTCTAGATTCTAAGGGCTCATAGTAAAACATATCGTTTTCAGGAGTTTTAAATGGCTTGTATGCAATTCAAGCCATTTCTTTTGATGGTCAGTGAATTATGCTATATCTTCTAAAGGTTTTAATATGTTATGTGTTAAGCCTTAAGGCCCGATCTTAATGATGTTGTATTTGTAAATTAATCAGTCATTAAATGGTAATTTTAAACGAATGTCTATAACTTTAAAGGGGAGTGATGTATGTAGTGGTGAAGAATACGTAGGTTTCAAATAAAAAAGAACAATATGTTAAAGAGTACATTAGGTATAATACTGGGTTTGATCTTATCAATGATAGCTTTACGGGCACAGTCTCTTTCTGCTATTGGAAAAGCTTGGGCTAAAAACTCCGTAAATGCCCCAGTCTTCAGGAAAAATTCAGCAGTGAGTTATAAAGGTTACCAATATGTATCCTATTATGATTCTTTAGGTTATGTCATTTTGGCCAAGAGGAAGTTGGGGACTAATACTTGGCAGGTGCAAAAGACACAATATACGGGAGATGTTACAGATGCACATCGTTCTATCAGTATGATGATCGACGGCAATGGTTTTCTGCACTTATCATGGGGACACCATAATACGGCCTTGAATTATTGTAAAAGTACAGCTGCGGCATCGTTAACCTTGGGGAACAAATCCTCCATGTTGGGGACTTTGGAAAACGATGTGACCTATCCTGAGTTTTATAAATTGCCCAACGGCAACCTGATCTTTATGTACCGTTATGGGGTATCGGGCAACGGAAATTTGGTGATCAATAGTTATGATCTCAATACACAGAAATGGACAAGATTGCACGATGTTTTGATTGATGGTCAAGGCCTTCGCAATGCCTATTGGCAGTCTTGTGTGGATAAAACAGGTACCATACATGTTTCATGGGTATGGAGAGAAACCTCAGATGTAGCAACCAATCATGATATGTGTTATGCCAAGTCTAGCGATGGAGGATTGACTTGGTATAAATCTACAGGACAGAAATATACCATACCAATAACACTAAACACCGCAGAAACAGTAAAGACTATCCCGCAAAAAAGTGAACTCATCAATCAGACCTCCATGTATGCTGATAGTTACGGAAGGCCTTATATTGCCAGCTATTGGAAGGAAGCGGGTGCGGTGGCACCGCAATATTATATGGTGTACCGCGATGCATCAGGTTGGAAAACCAAGCGCATGACTGACCGAAAAACCAATTTCTCTCTAAGTGGCTCAGGTACCAAAAAGATTCCAATTTCGAGGCCACAGATTGTGGTAGACGATCGGCAGGCTAGGGTTGTTACTTATTTAGTATATAGGGATGAAGAGCGCGACAGTCGCGTGTCGGTAAACGTAAACACTGATCTGAGTACAGACCGTTGGTTGGTGTATGACTTGAGTGGCTTTTCCGTGAATAGCTGGGAACCTAGTTTGGATACTGAGCTATGGCGCGATTCTACCAAGCTCCATGTTTTTGTACAAAAGATGGGACAGGGTGATGGTGAGACTTTGGAAGACCTGCCTGCACAAACAGCCTATATGGCTAGTATGCCACAGAACTTACAAGCTATCGACACTGTGGATCTGAATCCTATAATTACCGAAGTTATGAGTGATAGAGCTGCTGATGATTTATATAAAATGCATGCCCATCAAGATCAATATACTGGTGATGTATGGGTGCAAGGGGCAGGGCCTGCTACGTTAACCATTTATGATTTGCAAGGTAAAATAGTATTCCTAAAAGAGTTTGCTTCGTTTCCTGTCAGCATCACAAAACCTCTGTGGAAGGCAGGTGTTTACTTGGTTCATGCAAAAGGACAAGACTTTAACGCATACACCAAACTTATATTACAATATTAGTATCAAGGCATAAATTGATTGTATAATTGATTTATTCCCAGAAAGGCCATTTTATGGATAGTGTTATTCATTCATGACTATTAAGCGAAAATCACTCAGAAAGTTTCCTTTGTTTATTTCCTTTATGCTGATCTAACAATTTAATAAAGCCTACATTGTTTTTAATGTGCGATTAAAGCTGTTAATTTGAACCTAGTTAGGGACTGACCCCTGCTTCCATAGCTATTAAATATTTAGGATTTCTCCCATTTAGCCCAGAAGATCATACCGTGGTAGACCACGATACGGCGAACTTGCTGTTCCAACGAATAGCCAAGGCGGGAATTCAGTTTAGTTACATGCAGGGTAATTGTCATAACCGCGCACATATTCAATGTATGTTATTGGCTTCTTATGGGGTGATCCCTGCCAAGATTTGGGCTTTTGCCCCTGGTATTTTTTCTGTTGACGATTCCTCGCTGATTTCTATACCTGATAAAAATATGATCTCAGCCACTGGTCATATCAATTGGGGGTTTCATGTGGTACCCTTTATCATGGTGAATCAAAACGGTCATATTGAGCCCATGGTTTTTGATCTTGCCCTATACCCTAATGGCCCCGTTCCTCTGGAAGAATGGAAAGAAAAGCTATACATACCCAATATGTTATGTCTTAAACAAGATTGGGAATGGTATCTCTACAATTCATTGCCTTGGAATTTGAACCAATTGTATGAAGACTTTATGAATCCCCAAAATTTAACACAAGAGGAGACTACGCGCCTTTTGGTCGATGTGCCGATTCATGATTTTTTTATGTATGAACTGGATAGTAAACAAAACCATTGGATGGAAAAAGGTCTCGCTATAGATGATACCGCTTTTACATTTTATCTCAATGAAATCAAGCCTCTTCAAATCTCAGGCGCAAATAATGCATTATTGCATGATTATTATACATTAGTAGGAGATGTGAACAATTTTGAAACCGTATTTAGAGATGGTTTGGGTAATGATGAAGTAGGGTATGACTTCCAGAAAAAGCATCAGCTCATCATCGCCCAATATAGGACGGTATACCTGCGCTACCTCAGCAAATGGAAGCGTACGGTTGCCAAAATAGCCCAGCCTTCGGGTATATAGTGATTGTGCACTCCTTCTAGGCACTTTGCTTACAATAATACTTTACTTTGATAAATAATGAGTACTTAGTATGATCAAATAAATCCAGAAATTATAAAGTATAGTATAACCTAAACCATATAAAACACTAGCAGGTAAATCTCCCTTGCACTTATTAGAGTTTTTGAAAACAAGCCGTATTGCTCTGAAGAAAATCCAATAAAGCATGGCTACAAAAGCTAGTATCATAACCCAGAAGAATCCTCCAAGTATGGTTATGAATAGGACAAGAAGAATAGCTATAAAAAACCAGATTAGAATTCCAATGAGTATTCCTCCGATTCCATCATCTAAATCCGGAAATTCATCTGGAAAATCTATACCTTCCAAGTTCTTAGTCATCTTATCGATGGTTTCTGGTTCGATGATTTTACCGAGATCATCTTTAAGTTTGATGCCTTTATACAAACCAATCGTAAGGAACATGAAGAAAGCTGCCGATAATATACTGGTCGATAATATTGAGTTTTGAAACAAAGTTCGATGTTGGCCCAGCCCAAAGAGCCAAACACTAACAATGGTTAAAGGGATAACAGCGAGAGTCGTAATGAATAGGGTTTTATAGGTTATCAACCTTTTATGGATCGTCGTTCCTGTCTTTTTAAGTTTCATCCTTAGTTGTTTTTAAAGTTGTCTACCAACATTGACGGGTAAGTATTGATAAGCTTGTGTTTGCCGTATTTATTTAGCCAAAAACTTTCGAACAAGCAACTTGTAAAAGTATGGAAACAACCTTCTACTGTAAAAAAACAGTTGTGCCTGTGTGGGGAAACGAAATGTCTCCTTACTATTTGTAATATTTTTTAAGATGACTACCGCAGCATCCTCACTCGTCATTGAGGAAGAGGCTACCACTTTTTGTGCGGAAGCTATGGTTTCTCTATCACCTCTACTGTGCTGTAATATAGAGGATTGAAAGAAGGCTGGTGTTACACACTTTACTTTTATCTTGGTTTTACTAAGCTCATGTGCCAGTGTTTCTGATAGGGAAATTACTCCAGCTTTGGTCACGTTATAAGGACTCATGTATGGAAGGTTGGCTATGCCTGCCATACTTGCAGTATTAATGATGCAGCCACTATTGCTTGCAAGCATATAGGGCAATACATGATAAGTACCAGCGATCACGGCTTTTAGGTTGATATCAATGATCCAGTCCCAATGCTGTAATGGGTATTCTTTAAAGGCGGATCCTTCGCCTACGCCCGCATTGTTAAACAAAAGGTCTACACCATTGTGTTTCTTACAAAAGCCCTCCAAATATAGTCCCAGTGTGGCCCTGTTGCCCACATCTATTTGCTCGATTTCTAGTTTTTCGGAATATATCGATCGTAATGCCTCCACATTGATATCTATTGCAAGGACAGTCCAGTCTTCAGCCAACAAGAAAGTGGTAATAGCAAAGCCGAGTCCACTACCTGCCCCCGTTACGATTGCCCTCTTCAATGGATATTGTTGGTTTAGCTTTCGGAATTGAGGTATGTGAGCCATTATAATCGATAAAATCTATGATTTTCAAATTTAGAGAAAAATTGCTGATGTCAACAAGTTTGTCTTTGCTTGATTTAGGAGTTTGATATAGATATTGTTTGAATCTATTCATGAATAGGATAAATTGCAGTCAATGCTTTTATTGTAATACCGTTAATTAATATGGAGCGATTAAATATTGTGGAGCTGTTTAACCAGTCTAAGTTACCTAAACCTGAATGGACACACGAGGCACATCTTTTGGTGGGGATCTGGTATTTGAAAACTTATAACTTCGAAGACGCCATATGCCGGTTGAGGGAAAAAATCATACTCTTGAACCTTTTTCACGGTACTGTAAATCATCAAAGCTCTGGTTATCACGAAACATTGACATTGTTTTGGTTGAAGATAATTCATATATACATTAACATAAACGCTGAAAACGGAATAGAAGAACTGTCTGCAAATTTCTTAAGTTCTAGACTATCAGACAGGGAACTTCCGTTTTTGTTTTATGATAAAGATGAGTTGTTAAGCCCAAGCTGTAGAGCAGTATACAAGGAAGCTCAGGTTGAATTAAATGTAGTAACCATCCAAACTCTTTTAAGGGATTCGTTATCATAAACCCTAGTTTAAAGGTAGAGCTTGTGCTGCCATGGCAAGAAGGAATTGTATAAACAGCCTAAAAAGACTCTGTGATTTACTTGCATTACTACTGCAATGGAAATAATTTTGAAAGACATAATGTATTTGGATGAAAGATAAGATTTGGTTGTCGTCTCCCCACATGGGTGGCGAAGAGTTGCTATACATACAAGAAGCATTTAAAGAGAATTGGATTGCCCCCCTAGGCCCCAATGTAGATAATTTCGAAAAAGACCTCCAAAACTATGCTCAGATCAAGTCTGCGGCGGCTTTAAGTGCTGGTACAGCGGCTTTGCATTTGGCTTTGATCTTGTTAGATGTAAATGCAGGTGATGAGGTACTCTGTTCTACCTTTACATTTTCAGCAAGCGCCAATCCTATCGTTTATCAGGGTGCAGCACCCGTATTTGTAGAAAGCGAGGCTGACACTTGGAACATGTGTCCTCAGGCGCTGGAAGATGCCCTCAAAGACCGATTGCAAAAGGGAAAGAAACCTAAGGCCATCATACTGGTACATTTGTACGGGCAACCGGCCAAGGTTGATGAGATCATGGCTGTGGCCAATAGATATGGTGTGCCTGTGATAGAGGATGCTGCGGAGTCTTTAGGTGCTACTTACAAAGGCCAAATGACAGGTACTTTTGGGATATTGGGTGTATATTCCTTCAATGGTAATAAAATCATTACAACTTCAGGAGGAGGTGCTTTGGTGTCTGCTGATGAGTCATTGATTCAAAAAGCAAGATTTTTAGCAACCCAGGCGAGAGATAATGCGCCACACTATCAGCATTCAGCGATTGGCTACAACTATCGAATGAGTAATATTGTCGCGGGGATAGGAAGAGGGCAGATGAAGGTGCTTGACGAAAGGGTAGCACAGAGAAGAAAGGTGTTTGCCTACTACCAAAAGAATTTCAGCGAGATCGCTGGTATTTCTTTTCTGGAGGAATATAAAGATACATTTGCAAATAGGTGGTTGACTACGATATTGGTAGATGACCCTAAAGTAACTAGGGAAGACATCAGGCTTGCACTGAATGACGAGAACATAGAAACTAGGCCTTTGTGGAAACCAATGCACCTGCAGCCAGTATTCGAGAAATATCCGTACTATGGCAACAGACTGAGCGAAAGACTTTTTGAGAAAGGTTTGTGCTTACCTTCGGGTTCCAATCTTACTGAGGATGACTTGGATAGGGTAGCAACTGGCGTAAAAAGACTTTTTAAAGCTTAAATATTGCATAAACTCATTAACGAAAGAGACCAGTGTTACTGGTCTCTTTCGTTAAGATCTATGGTCGGTGTACTTGGTTCAAGTACTGTTTTATTCTTGCCAAACCGATTCATGATTCTGGATTTCCAAGAAGAGAAATCAAACTCAAACAATCTACTATCGTTCTTGGCTTGGATCAGGAAGATGATCCCAAATGGGAACAGGACGATGTCGGCCATCCACATGCCTATATATAAGTTGAAATCACTTTGCTTTACCAATTGCTTGCCTAGGAGTGAAAATATGTAAAAGATCACAAAAAAGATCACCGATACCAATAGCGGCATACCTAGCCCGCCCTTTTTGATGATAGAACCCAATGGGGCACCAATCAAAAACATGATAATACAAGCTGCGGCGTTGGTAAACTTCATCCACATTTCTACATCTATGTCCTTTTGGCTTTGATACTGGTAGGCCATCGCGTCAATATTACTCTGAAGGATGTTTTTAACATTCCTGGCGTTGTTCAAAGCAGTACTGTAGATGGTAGATTGCATTTGTGGGCTTTGGTTGGCATCTTTGAGCGGGAATGCCTCTATTTTACGCTTGTTGGTATCTACGTGCTTTTTGTTTTGGTAGGCCAAGATGTTCGTAATGTTTCGTTCCATTTCTACCATACGTTTTGCTAGCTCACGATCTATGGAATCACTGGCATTGCTCAGTTGCTTTACATTCATCATTACCTCATTTGACTTGAATAGGCTCTCGTCCGTTTTGTTCATTTTAAAGGATTCTAAACTGAACATGATGGAAGAACTGTCAAAATTGGTCCTTACAAATTCCTTTTTGGCCACGCTGCTTTCGGTATCGAATATTTCTGAATAAGAGTTGCCATTGTAGAGGTCAAACCTTAGATATGTTTTGTTGTGTACAGTTTGTATTCTACCCTTTTTGGCCAAAACAACCTCTGTATTACCTCTGCCTTGTGAAAAGTTGTTGATGATGACGTTTTCAAAATCAATATCGTTGATCTTTTTCCCGACCTTGATGGCGTAGCCGTCCAAACCATAATAAAAGGCTCCTTCAGTAAAGGATACTGAGGGTTTTTTGGTCTTTGCATCCCAAAGGAGGCTATAGGCCTTTAAGTTTGCATAAGGCACTACTGTATTGGAGATAAAAAACGCCAAACCCGTAATGAACAATACAAAGAGAAAGATGGGTCTCAAGGTACGAATAAGAGAAATACCTGAAGCCTTGAGTGCCGTGAGCTCAAAATGCTCCCCCAGATTACCATAAGCGATGAGGGAAGATATCAAGATAGCCAAAGGAAAGGCCATTTGCATGACGTTGAAGCTGAAATACATGATCAGCCTACCATATACCCAAAGTCCTAGATCTTTGCCGATGAGCTCGCTGATGTACCCCAGCATGAAATGTAGCAACAAAATGAACGTTACTACTGCAAAGGAAAGGATAAAGGGGCCTATATAGGCCCTGATGATTAATATATCAATCTTTTTGAACATCGACTTTTAAAAGTTTATACTTTGGTTTCAGCTTCTTTTAATGCAGCTTCAAGCCCCTCAACATTCTTGCCACCTGCAGTAGCAAAGAAGGGCTGACCACCACCGCCACCTTGTATATGTTTGGCTATATCTCTCACGATATTGGAAGCATTTAATTGCTTTTCAGAAATCAAGTTGTCTGAAATCATGACCGCCAAGCTGGGTTTGCCATCAGCTGTAGCGCCTATTACGCAATACAGGTTCTCTACTTGTTGCTTCAATTCAAATGCCAATGTTTTCACTGCTTCTGCACTTTCGAGGTCTACTTTGGCAATGATCTTATTAACCCCATTTGCATTTTTAAGTTTTGCAAGCAATTCCTGCTTAGTAGCTTGGATCTGTAAGGCTTGGAATTTCTCAACTTGTTTTTCAAGCTTTGCTTTTTCTTCCAATAGCGTATCTATTGATTTTAAGATATTTACTGGATTCTTGAGCTTGTCTTTGATCTCTGTGATCAGTTGCTCTTGTTGTGCTAAGTAGGCATCAGCATTGCTGCCTGTTAAGGCTTCTATTCTGCGTACCCCAGCTGCTACTGAGCTTTCTGAGACGATTTTGAAAAGACCAATGGAGCTGGTGTTCTTCACATGCGTACCCCCGCAAAGTTCTACTGAGTAGTTTCTGTCGAATGTGATTACACGTACAAAGTCACCATATTTCTCGCCAAAGAGCGCCGTGGCACCCGATGCCTGTGCTTCTTTGATGGGTACATTACGCTTCTCATCCAAAGCAATGGCTTCTCTGATCTTTTGGTTTACGATGTTCTCTATCGTCTTCAGTTCTTCGTCACTCACCTTGGCAAAGTGCGAAAAGTCAAAACGAAGGACTTCGTCGTTGACCAATGAACCCTTTTGGTTCACGTGGTTGCCCAATACTTGCTTTAGTGCTGCGTGCAAAAGGTGCGTAGCTGAGTGGTTGTTTTGAGAAGCATTTCTTTTTTCCTTGTTCACCACACACTTAACAGGTGCCTCTGGGTTTTCTGGGAGCTTGTCCAAGATCACCACTTGCATGTCATTCTCCTTTTTAGAGTCTTGGATATAGAGTTTCTTGCCTTCTATTTCTAAGTAGCCCGTATCGCCTACCTGTCCGCCACTTTCGGCATAGAAAGGAGTAGTGTCGAGCACTACTTGATAAAAGGTCTTGTCTTTTTGTTTGATCGGACGGTATTTTACAATGTTGGAAGCAGTTTCCAAATCATCATATCCAACGAATTCAGTTTTTTCTACTTCATCCCTTACAATGACCCAATCGCCGGTATCTGTTTTAGTCACTGCTTTCGAGCGCTCCTTTTGGATTTTCATCTCCGCTTCAAAGCCTTGGTTGTCTACCGAGAAGTTATTTTCTTTGGCGATCAATGCGGTAAGGTCAAAGGGGAAGCCAAAAGTGTCGTACAATTCAAAGGCTGTTTTACCATCAACCACTTTAGTCGTGGTAGATTTGAAGTAGTCATCAATCAGTTTGAGACCTCTGTCAAGTGTTTTCAAGAAACTGTTTTCTTCTTCAAGAATCACTTTGGCCACAAAGTCTTGTTGTGCTTTCAATTCTGGGAATACGCCGTCGAACTGCTCTGCCAAAAGAGGCACCATTTTGTTCATAAATGGTTCTTTGAAGCCCAAGAAGGTATAGCCATAACGTACAGCCCTTCTCAAGATTCTTCTGATCACATAACCGGCTTTGTTGTTTGATGGTAGTTGACCATCTGCTATGGCAAATGAAACCGCACGAATGTGGTCTGCCAGTACACGCATGGCTACGTCTACAGGTTCTGATTCACCATATTTTTTACCGCAGTTTGCAGCAATAAACTGTATGGTGGGCTGGAATACGTCGGTGTCGTAGTTCGATGATTTGTTTTGTATGGCTCTTACCAAGCGCTCAAAGCCCATACCCGTATCCACGTGTTTGTCTGGTAGTGGCTCTAGGGTGCCATCTGCCTTTCTGTTAAACTGGATAAATACGTTGTTCCAGATTTCGATCACTTGTGGGTCGTCGTTGTTCACTCTTTCCTTACCAGGCACTTTGGCGATCTCTTCATCAGACCTCAGGTCTATATGGATCTCTGAGCAAGGGCCACATGGACCTGTGTCACCCATTTCCCAGAAGTTATCTTTCTTGGAACCGTAGATGATCTTATCTTCTCCTGCGAGTCTTTTCCAGATCTCGTAGGCTTCGTTGTCTTTTTCTAGATTTTCTTTGGGGTCACCACCAAATACAGATACATACAGGCGGTCTTTGGGCAGCTTGTATACTTCGGTAAGGAGTTCCCATGACCATTCCAAGGCTTCTTTTTTGAAATAATCGCCAAATGACCAGTTGCCTAGCATTTCAAACATGGTATGGTGGTAGGTATCGTGGCCTACGTCTTCAAGGTCATTTTGTTTACCCGCTACGCGTAAGCATTTTTGGGTATCGGCAATTCTAGGAGATTTTGGAGTCGCATGGCCCAGAAAGTAATCTTTGAACTGTGTCATACCGGCAATGGTAAACATCAATGAAGGATCGTTTTTGATCACTAAGGGTGCACTTTCTACGATAAGGTGTTGCTTTGACTTAAAAAAATCTAAAAATTGCTGACGTATCTGCCTTGAATTCATTACTTTATATCCAGTTGTTTGAAAACTAATTTTAATCTTTTGAAATTAATTTCTAAATTCGAAGTCTTTAACTTAAAAAACTAAGTCACAAAATTAGGAAATAAAAGCTTTTAGTAAACAATGGCAAGAATAAAATATTATTATGACACTGAAACTTGTAGATACGAACGCATGCGTACCAACATTTGGGAGTTGCTGTTCAATATCATCGGTTTCATCGTGTTGTCATTTATTTTCGCCTTTGTATTATTGCAGTCTTATGCCTATTTCTTTGATACGCACAAGGAAGCGGCCATCAGAAGGGAGAATGAGGAGCTTAAAGCGAGTCTAGAATCTATTAACCATAAGTTGGTGGAGGTAAATACTTCCCTGAGTGCACTTCACAAGAAAGACAAGGATATATATAGACTTATTTTCGAAGCAGAACCTTTGGAGCTTAAAGATACGACCAAAAGTATTACAGATGGTGTGGATCTAAAGAGTATGAATTCATCTTTTTTCTTGATCAATAAGACGAACGAGAAGATTGAGCATATCAATAAAATGCTTAAGCTACAGCAGGTTTCTTATGAAGAAATCGCTGCCATGGTGGGCAACAAAGAGAAAATGCTCGCCTGTTTGCCTGCGGTGCGTCCCTTGAAGAATCAAGATATCAATAGTTTGGCTTCTGGTTTTGGTATGCGTATGCACCCGATCTATAAAGTGCTCAAGATGCATACAGGTTTGGACTTTTCTGCAAAGATTGGTACTCCTATTCATGCTACAGGCGATGGGGTGGTTTCTTTGTTGTCTAATAAAGCAGACGAAGGTTATGGCAATCAGGTGGAGATCGATCATGGTTATGGTTTTCATACCAAGTATGCGCACATGAGTAGGTTCAATACCAGCTTGGGACGCAGGGTAAAGAGGGGAGAGGTGATCGGCTATGTGGGTAACACGGGTACTTCTGTAGCGCCACACTTACACTACGAAATCATTAAAAACGGTAAAAAGGTTGACCCTGTACACTATTTCTACAACGACCTCACGCCTGCTGAGTACGAAAAGATGATCGAGCTTTCAAGCCAAGAGAACCAGTCTTTGGGTGGAGAATAAGTTTAGAGTTTAGAGTATAGAGTTTAGGGTTTAGAGAAAAGAGAAAAGAGATGAATTACCACCTGCTTTAGCTGGTGGGGATAAGAAAAGGCTGGGGTTTCCAGTCTCAAGGTACTCCTAACTTTGCCTTATATACGGAGTTAAAGCCTTTAATATCTGACATCCAAAATTCTATCTTGTTCCTGATCTCAATTCTATCTTTACTTTCCAATTTCTCAATTTCAATGATATTTTCTAATTCACACCAGCTAAGTGTTGCATAATACTTACCTTCTATACTACTATCAGGTAGCCAACTTATATCAATATCAAAGTAATTTAGTTTTGGGGTTTCATATTCTTTATTTTCATTTATTTGACATTCTTTGATCCACAAAACATCTTCGACAAATCCTTCGTGCCAATTACTTATGGACTTACTTCCTTCTTCAGCAATAGGATCGGTATCATAAAATTTATTGTCCAATATGGCCCATCCTCGTGGAATTTTTAAACGCATTAAATCTGCCATGCTTTTATGAAGGTGTTTAAATTTTACTAACTACGGTTAAATAATTTACTATAATTGTTTGTCAATCAACTAGCTTATTTATTTTGTTTTCAATATCTTATCCCAGTTTTGCGTTATATAGTTGATGTTGTTTCTCACTCTAGCCACATTATCTTTTGAAAGATAATTCAACAAAACAAAATTCATGTTATCAATTGTATCAGGATTTAATAATCTTTGAGGATTTTCTTTTAACCAAAGTGTGCTATTTTGTGTTTCATTCGTCACGGAACAGTTAACTAATGTATCCAAAGAAATTAAACTTAAAGGTCTTCCTGAATTAATCCATTTTTTTGCCCTATCCCAATCAAATCCAGATGCGACGGCCAAATACCCCCAAGAATTAGAAATGTTTATAACTCGTTTAATATTATTCTCAATCCAATCTAATGATAGCTTTGATTTGAAATGAATCAACCCAGTTAAATTTTCAGAAAGTAATGAAGGGGAATCAATCCTTTCTAATTCTTCAGTATAATAATAGAATCCTTCATCAACTGGTAAACAATTAGCGAGACATTCAGAATAGTCAAGAAGCTTATTGTTATCTCTAATTTTCCATTCACTTCGTATCCAATCGGCTGCAAAGTGTCCTAATATTTTTGCTGTTAATTCATAAATCCGACCATCCAAAAATCTGTTTTCGATCATTCTGCTTTGAAACGAACTAAGTATTTGCGATTTATTAAACTTTTGAAATTCCTGAATCAGAGGAGTCGTTACCCACCATATTACAATTGAATAATCAATTAGTTCTTCAAGGTTATTTTTAATGGAATCAAAATTTGGAAAGTTATGACTTGTTTCATCAATAACTTCTGAATCTGGTTGGCATGCTTTTCCATTTTCATCATAAAAGTCATCATGTAGAAGATAAGTCTTTCCATGTTTCACAGATAAATTGAAATATTCAAGCGGTCTTAAGGCTCGGTCAATCAATCTTTGGTGACATTCAATACAAACTCTGTATGGATAGTTTTCATTATCACAGGATTCAATAATCTCAACTGTTTTTAATTCACAAGATTGACAATTTATCATTTGAGGAAATTTCAAATTATTGGTAAATATATTTTTGCTATTCTATTTATTCGTTAATCAGATGCCGCTCCATAAAAAAGGTAACTGTTATGATCTGTATGATCAATGATTACATACGCGAATTCCCAAAATACGGGATAAATAGCTAATCCAGTAGTGTTTGGATATACATATATGTCAGCGGTTTTATTTTCAATCTGATTTTCAAGATTATTCCAAAACTCCAAAATATAAACTTTTAATTCCTTTTCTTTTTTAGCGCTTAGTTTTAGTCCTGACCCAGATTCTCCACGATAATCAAAGCAGTCATTAACTTCTTTTTTAAGTTCTTGATAATTGCTTAAAATGAATGAAAGATGATTAGGTGTTGAGTTTGGATATTTTTCTTTGATTTTTTCATTTATCAGCCTTAAGTCAAGTATGTGTTCAAATATATCAATATGCAAGGTTACCCCGTAATTGTACCCATACAGTTTCTTTTGTAACTTTTTTAGTAAATCCAATTTCACTTGCCCATTTAAATATTTATAAAAATACACAAACTTTATATGTTTTCATTCCACGAGGATATTTCAAAGGAAAACGATTTGTTGCTAGACGAAAATGATTTCCTGCTGTCGAAAAACAATTTGTTGTGGGGGAAAAACAATTTCCCTCTATAGAAAAACAATTTATCTCGGGTGACAAATGATTTTCCTCTGTAGTAAAACGATTTGTCTTGTAGGAGAAATGATTTGTCTCTGTAGAAAAACAATTTGTCTCTTGGGAAAAGCGATTTTCCTCTGGAGAAAAACCATTTATCTTGTGGGGAAAACGATTTTCCTCTGTAGTAAAACGATTTGTCTTGCGGGAGAAATGATTTGTCTCTGTAGAAAAACAATTTGTCTCGTGGGAAAAATGATTTTCCTCTGTAGTAAAACGATTTGTCTTGTGGGGAAAATGATTTTCTGATGTCGGAAAACGGGTTTTCAGTTTTGTCTCAACGGTACACTTGTAATCAAAAGAGTGGTTTGTAATGCTAATCATGCCAATCGCGTATTTGTAAGGTAGGGAAAGATTCCTTTAAGACTTTTATAAAACCCAAATACTGATCTTGTGATGAAAACTCAATGAGTCTTTTTGAATTTTTCGATTCCTCTGATTTTGCCTTCATCCAAACACTTGTAATTCTTTGATAAGAATCAAATACATTTTCGTTAAGGTAATAGCTGTCCAAGGGCCATTTGATGTTTATTGTTTTGAGGGTAATCCCCGCAAAGCTTTTTCTTTTGACAAGATAATTTTTGTTGGTATTAAATGTTATCTTTTGATAGTATAACATGTTATAAAGACCAAATAAAAGGAATAAACCACTTGAGAGATACCATAAGTATTTAAAATTTGGATTATTTTCAAAATCATGGATCAAGATTGGTTAAAACATAGTGATAAAACCTGCAAATAGGTTTAAAAACGATTTCCATATTGGTTGTCGAATAGTAATTTTAAAATGTGTGGCATCTACCTGTTCAAAAAAACTGTTAGGTGCAAATTGTTGAGTCTTGGACATACTTAGGTTTTTTTCAAAAATAATAATATTTTAAAAAAAGTAAAAATGGATGTAGGCCTTTGGAATATTAAATGAACCTCCGCTTGGGATAAGAAAATAGCCTTATTTGAAAATGTGAATTCTTAAGTAGCTAATTAGTAGTATATTGCTTTTGTAATCATTATGGCCGTTGCCACGGTGGCCTACTTTTGTCTGATACAAAAGTAGCAAAAAATCAAGGCTACAAGAAAATTGCGGGGTTTCCTTACCTCGCTATAGCCCAAATCCTTGAAACTCGGTCTCGTGCCTCGCCCTCAAACACAAGGATTTGTTGGCTACTACCCACAAAACCCTCGCATTTTCCCCGCTAAAGCTGGATTTACAACTTGAATGCCTGTCCCTTTCTTTCCTATAATTCAACAAACCTTATCCCGAGTTCAGGTTAAATGAAGAGAAGTTGATCTACTAGTCCAATATCAAATCCGTCCACTTATCAATAGGTTTTTTGGCGGCTTTTTTTGCCTCGGTATACTCTTTGATCTTTTGAAGAAAGCTCCAGCAGGTTTTTTGCCTCAGTTTCAAGATCTGTGAGAGATGGGTAGAGGTCAGCTTCTCCTTGCTGGAGACATATAGAAACAAGGTGTAAAAAGCTTTGGTCAAGGGGAATTTTACCCTGCTGAATATGGTAAATAGAATCGCTGATTCTTCGTAATTACACTTGGAACATCTACGAGCGTAAGGCGATTTACCATCTGAATATTTATTGTTTTTGCATTTGACACAAGTGTAGCCGTTTCTCCACTTCATTTCAGCAAGAAACTTATGGCAAGCTTCCTCTGAAGGGTATATCTGGCAGAATTCTTCAAATTTAACCCCGCGGAGCATGACTCTGGCACGTGCCAGTTGTTTTACATCGTATTGCAGCTGGTCGTTGTCTTCTTTCAAAAGCTTGTTCATTCTTTTGATTTCCTCATAAGCCTTTTCCAATTCGCCCTTGGC